>NZ_JBELMH010000006.1:0-64737 GCF_042096055.1 Citreimonas sp.
CAGCAGGAAGGCGCCCGCCAGCGCGATCCACGCGGCATCCGACAGGCGCGCGGCCTTGCCCTGACCGTCCCAGCGCAGCGGCAGCCGGTCGAGGCCGGTGCCGAAGCCCGCGCCGCGCGACAGGCGCAGCGCCACCCAACCCGCCCCCAGCGCCAGCGCCAGCTGGATCAGCGCCAGCGTCGCCGCGCGCGACAGGTCGAAGTCGAAGCGCATCGCTTGGTAGATCGCCAGCTCGACCGTCGTGGCGCGCGGGCCGCCGCCCAGCGTCAGCGCGACCGCGAAGCTGGTCAGGCAGATGACGAAGATCACCGCGAAGGCGCCGGGCAGCAGCCGGCGCAGCAGCGGCCATTCCAGCGTGGTGAAGATCGCCCAGGGCGTCAGGCGCAGGCTGGCGGCGAGGCGAAAGCGCTCGGCCGGCAGGTCCAGCCAGCCCTGCAGCAGGATCCGCACCGCCAGCGGCAGGTTGAAGAAGACATGCGCGATGACGACGCCGTGCAGCCCGTAGATGTCCATGCGCGGCAGGCCCAGGGCCGCCAGCGCGTCGTTGACCAGCCCGGCCTGACCGAAGAGCGCGATCAGCCCCATGACGGCGACGATCACCGGCAGGATGAAGGGCGCGCCCAGCAGCGCCACCAGCGCGCCGCGCCCGACGAAGCGCCGCCGCGCGAGCGCGCGCGCCACCGGCACCGCCAGCGCGCAGGAAAACGCCGCCGACAGCGCCGCCTGCACGATCGTGAAGCGCAGCGCGGCGAGATCGGCCGCCGACACCGCGCCGGGGCCGCCCGCGCGCACCAGCACGGCGGCGATGGGCCCCAGCGTCAGCGCCGCCAGCATCCCGGCGGCGCACGGCGCCGTCACCCGGGCCATGCCCCCGCCGCCGAGCGCGCGCGGGATCAGCGCGACAGGCCCTGGCGCCACGCCTCGATCGCCTCGTCGCGCAGGGCGGCAGCCTCGTCTTCGGAATAGAACAGCACCTCGTCGGGCAGGTCTAGTTGCTGGAAGCCCGCGGGCCACTGCTCGCGCGGCAGGGCGGCGGGGAAGGACCAGTTGCCGGTGGCGATCATCGACTGGAAATCCTGCGACAGGATGAAGTCCATGAAGTCCTGTGCCAGCTCGGGCTGGTCCGTGCCGGCGACCTTGGCGGCCAGTTCGACCATGAAGTAGTGGCCCTCGGGGAAGATCGCGGCCTTCTTGGTGTCGTCCTCCTCGGCGATGAGGTGGTAGGCGGGCGAGGTGGTGTAGGACAGAACCATGTCGGCCTCGCCATCGGTGAAGAGGCCGTAGCTTTCCGACCAGCCGCGCGTGACGGTGACGATCTTGGGGGCGAGCTGCGCCCAGGCGGCCTGCGCCTCGTCGCCATAGATCGCGTGGACCCACAGCGCCATGGCGAGGCCCGAAATCGAGCTGCGCGGGTCCTGGATCACGATCCGCAGGTCATCGGGGGCGTTCAGCAGCGCGTCGAAGCTGTCGGGCGGGGTGTCGAGCCGCGTGGTGTCGTAGACGAAGGCGGTGTGGCTGTAGTTGAACGGCACGAAGACGTCGTCGTCCCATTCGATCGGCAGGGTCAGCGGCCCAAGGTCGACGCCGTGCGGCGCGAAGAGGCCGCTTTCGCGGGCGCGTTGCGTCACGTCGGTGTTCAGGCCGATGACCACGTCGGCCTCGGTCCGCTCGCCTTCGAGCAACAGGCGCGGCAGCAGGTCGCCGGGCAGGAACTGCAGGTCGCAGTCGCAGCGCGCTTCGAACAGCTCCTCGATCCGGGGGCCGGGGCCCCATTCGGACACGAAGTAGTCGGGCGCGTAGACGGTCAGCGTCTCCTGCTGCGCGGCGGCGGCCGTCGCAAAAGCAAGGCCCGCTGCAAATGTGAGGGCTTTCATGCCATCCTCCACGTTTGCGGCGGAAGGCAAGGATGGGCTTGGCCCGAAACCTTCCCTCCGCCGGTGTTAACCGGGTCAGGTTCGACGGGTTCGCGTGTGCGCATCTCAGCCCGCGTGGGCACCCCGAGGTGACGGGAACCCTAGGGCCGCGCGGGGGGCGCTTCAACCGGAATCCCCTTGAGACGCGGCGCCCCCTGCCCTATCCCGACGCGGCGGCAACCAGGGGAGACGGCCATGAGCGTCAACAGCTTCGGACATCTGTTTCGCGTCACCACCTGGGGCGAAAGCCACGGACCCGCGATCGGCGCGACGGTCGACGGCGTGCCGCCGGGCGTGCCCATCGACGAGGCCGCGCTGCAGCACTGGCTGGACCGCCGCAAGCCCGGGCAGAACAAATACACCACCCAGCGGCGCGAGGCCGACGAAGTGCGCATCCTGTCGGGCGTGTTCGAGGGCGAGACCACCGGCACGCCGGTGCAGCTGATGATCGAGAACACCGACCAGCGCTCGAAGGATTACGGCGACATCGCCGGGAAATTCCGGCCCGGGCACGCGGACATCACCTATTTCCAGAAATACGGAAGGCGCGACTATCGCGGCGGCGGGCGGTCGTCCGCGCGCGAAACCGCGTCGCGGGTGGCGGCGGGCGGGCTGGCGCGTGCCGCGCTGGCGCGCTTGGCCCCTGGCCTGAGCATCCAGGGCGCGATGGTGCAGATGGGCCCGCACGGGATCGACCGCGACCGCTATGACGCGGGCCAGATCGACCGGAACCCGTTCTGGTGCCCCGACGCGCAGACGGCCGACGACTGGGCGACCTACCTCGACGATCTGCGCAAGTCGGGCGAAAGCGTCGGCGCCGTGATCGAGGTGGTGGCGCGCGGCGTGCCGGTGGGCCTGGGCGCGCCGGTCTACGGCAAGCTCGACATCGATCTGGCGAGCGCGATGATGAGCATCAACGCGGTGAAGGGCGTCGAGATCGGCGAGGGCATGGCCGCCGCCGCGCTGACCGGCAGCGCCAACGCGGACGAGATCTTCATGGGGCCGGACGGGCCGCGCTACAGCTCGAACCACGCGGGCGGCATCCTGGGCGGGATTTCCACCGGGCAGAACGTCGTCGTGCGCTTCGCGGTCAAGCCGACCTCGTCGATCCTGACGACGCGGCGCACGATCACCATGGACGGCGAGGAAACCGAGATCGTCACCAAGGGCCGGCACGACCCCTGCGTGGGCATCCGCGCGGTCCCCGTGGGCGAGGCGATGATGGCCTGCGTGCTGCTGGACCACCTGCTGCTGCATCGCGGACAGGTCGGCGACGAGGGCGGCGTGATCGGCGGCTGAGACCGGTCAGGCCCGGACGACCTGCCGGGCCTTCGACAGCTGCACTGCGAGGATGCCGGCCGAGATGATCGCCACGCCGATCAGGTCCATCGGCCCGACGGCCTCGCTGAGGAAGGCGGCGGCGATCAGCACGCCCAGGAACGGGTTGAGGAAGTGGAAGGTCGAGGCGCGCACCGCGCCGATCCGGTCCACCAGGTAGAACCACACCAGCGTCGCCGCGAGCCCCGGCACCAGCGTGGTGTAGAGGAACGCCACGGCCAGCGTGCCCGACCAGTCGATGACGTAGGCCTCAGTCGCCAGCGACACGGGCCAGAGCGCCGCGCTGCCGATCAGCATCTGCAGGCCGACGACCATCAGGAAGTTGCCCCCCGAGGTGGCGCCGCGCACCGCCAGAGTCGCCACGGTCAGCGCGACGACGCCCAGCACGCAGAGCATCACGCCGAACGGGTCGCCCCCGGCCTCGAGCCGCGAGCCCATGATCAGCGCCACGCCCAGCACGCCCGCGACGAGGCCCGCTGCCGCCAGCGGGCGGATCGCCTCGCGGAACACCAGCCAGCCGGCCAGCGCCACGAGCAGCGGCATGGTCGACGCGATGATTGCCGCCAGCGACGCCTCGACCGTCTGCATGGCGACGAAGTTGAGGCCCAGGTACAGCGCGTTCTGGCACAGGCCGAAGACGATCGTGGCGCGCCACTGCGCCCGCGTCAGCCGCCAGCTTTGACCCAGCGCCCAGGCCAGCGCGACCGCGATGAGACCCGAGATGAGGAAGCGCAGCGCCAGCGCGCCCACCGGGGGGGCGGCGGCGACGATGATCCGGGCCGAGGTGAAGGCCGACGACCACATGGCCGCGAAGGCCAGACCCAGAAACAGCGCGCGCAGATCCATGCCCCGAGTGCTAGACGCCCAATGCACCCATGCCAACGTGAAAACGCCGCCGCAGCGCAGCGTGAATGGCCGGTATGCGTTTGGCGACTAACGGAAACGCGAAAAGGCCCCGCCTGCGGGACAGGCGAGGCAAGGCGGCACCCCGGCGACGGGCCGGGGCGCAAGGCATGCGATGTCTGGTGAAGCTGTTGGACGCGCGGCCGTTCAGGCGTGCGGCGCGCCGTCCATCTCGGACCGGATCTGCTGGCGCAGCACGTCGATCGGCACGGTCTTGCCGTCGCGCTTGAAGCACCAGTAGGTCCAGCCGTTGCAGCTGGGCGCGTTTTCCAGCGCGGCGCCGACCTGGTGGATCGAGCCGTTGAGCCCGTCGACGGCCAGCGTGCCGTCGGCGCGGACCTTGGCGGCCTTGCCGTTCATGGAGACCAGCGTCTCGCCCGGGCGGAGCATACCGCGCTCGACCAGCTGGCCGAAGGGCACGCGCGGCTCGGCGCGCTTCGAGCGGGAGACTTCCAGCGCGGTCTTGTCGAGCCGGCGCACGTTGGCGATGCGCTTCTCGGCGACCTCGATATAGGCGTGCTCGCGCTCGATCCCGATGAAGTCGCGGCCCAGCATCTTGGCCACCGCGCCGGTCGTGCCGGTGCCGAAGAACGGGTCGAGCACCACGTCGCCGGGGTTGGTCGCGCCGATCAGCACGCGGTGCAGCAGCGCCTCGGGCTTTTGCGTGGGATGCGCTTTGTCGCCGTTGGCGTCCTTGAGCCGCTCGCCGCCGTTGCAGATCGGCAGCACCCAGTCCGAGCGCATCTGGATGCCCTCGTTCAGGGCCTTCAGCGCCTCGTAGTTGAAGGTGTACTTGGCGCCCTCGCTCTTGGTGGCCCAGATCATCGTCTCGTGCGCGTTGGTCAGCCGCTTGCCGCGGAAGTTCGGCATCGGGTTCGACTTGCGCCAGACCACGTCGTTGAGGATCCAGAAGCCTTCGTTCTGCAGGCTGGCGCCGACGCGGAAGATGTTGTGGTACGACCCGATGACCCAGAGCGCGCCGTTGGGCTTCAGCACCCGGCGCGCGGCGCGCAGCCAGTCGGTGGTGAAGCGGTCGTAGGCGGCGAAGGTGTCGAACTGGTCCCAGTGATCGTCGACGGCGTCGACACGGGAATTGTCCGGGCGGTGCAGGTCGCCGCGCAGCTGAAGGTTGTAGGGCGGATCGGCGAAGATCAGGTCGACCGACGACTCGGGCAAGCTGTCCATGACGGCGACGCAATCGCCGTTCAGGATCGTGTTGAGGGGAAGCGCTGCGGCGCCCTTGGGTTTGGTCATCGTTCTCATGTCTCTGCCTCTGCCCCGGCGCTTGATGCGCTCTGTGGTTGAGGACGAAAATGAGTCAAACCCGATTCGCCGTCAATTTTTAAATTGAATCAGCCAGTTGCGGTTTCTTCTTGATACAAGATATCGTGTACGGGCCGGAACGAACGTCTATGATGTGGGGTGATCCCAAGATTTCGAAGCGCATCCCTGTGGCTTTTCGATCCATACCCGGCGTTGGTCTCCCAGCCGTACCCGGGAAAGTGTTGCGCGAGGTCGCACATATGCGCGTCGCGCCAGCACTTGGCGACGATCGAGGCCGCGGCGATGGACGGGCAGCAGCCGTCGCCCTTCACGATGGTCGTGGCCGCACAGGGCAGTTCGGGCGGCAGGCGGTTGCCGTCGATCAGCAGATGCGCCGGTGCCACGGGCAGCGCCGCGATCGCGCGCCGCATCGCGAGGTAGGTCGCCTGCAGGATGTTGATTGCGTCGATCTCGGCCACGCTGGCCTGGCCCAGGCCCACATGCCCGCCGGCGCGGATCACCAAGTCGAGCGCGACGCGGCGCGGGGCGGGCAGGACCTTGGAATCCGCCAGCCCCTCGGGGATCGCGTGCGCGGGCAGGATCACCGCGGCGGCCACCACGGGCCCGGCAAGCGGCCCGCGGCCGACCTCGTCCACGCCGGCGACGACGCGTCCGGCCGCCCAGTGCGGCATCTCGTATGTCGGCAGTAGCGGCTCCACGCCTCCACTCAAACCGCATCCGCACGCGGCACGCAAGCGGGACGGCGGGGCATCGGCGGCGTGCCGCGCCACGAAAAAGGGGCGCCCCGAAGGACGCCCCCGATGATCCTGGCCAGGATCGGCGTGATTACATCATGCCGCCCATGCCGCCCATGTCGGGCATGCCGCCGCCGGCGCCAGCGCCTTCCTTCTGCGGCTTCTCGGCGACCATCGCCTCGGTGGTGATCAGCAGGCCGGCGATCGAGGATGCGTCCTCGAGCGCGGTGCGGACGACCTTGGCCGGGTCGATGACGCCCCACTTGAACATGTCGCCATATTCGTCGGTCTGAGCGTTGTAGCCGAACTTCAGGTCGCTGGACTCGCGGATCTTGCCCGCGACGACCGAACCGTCGACGCCTGCGTTCTCGGCGATCTGGCGCAGCGGAGCTTCCAGCGCGCGGCGCACGATGGCGATGCCGGCTTCCTGGTCGCTGTTGGCACCCTTGACGCCTTCGAGCGACTTGGCGCCCTGCACCAGGGCGACGCCGCCGCCGACCACGATGCCTTCCTGAACCGCGGCGCGGGTGGCGTTCAGCGCGTCGTCGACGCGGTCCTTGCGCTCCTTCACCTCGATCTCGGTCATGCCGCCGACGCGGATGACGGCAACGCCGCCTGCCAGCTTGGCAACACGCTCCTGCAGCTTCTCGCGGTCGTAGTCGCTGGTCGTCTCTTCGATCTGGTTGCGGATCTGGCTGACGCGCGCCTCGATCTCGGACTTTTCACCGGCGCCGTCAACAATGGTGGTCTCGTCCTTGCTGATCGAGATCTTCTTGGCGGTGCCGAGCATGTCCATGGTGACGTTCTCGAGCTTCATGCCCAGGTCTTCGCTGATGACCTGGCCGCCGGTCAGGATCGCGATGTCCTGCAGCATGGCCTTGCGGCGATCGCCGAAGCCCGGTGCCTTGACGGCCGCGATCTTCAGGCCGCCGCGCAGCTTGTTGACCACGAGGGTGGCCAGCGCTTCGCCTTCCACGTCCTCGGCGATGATCAGCAGCGGCTTCTGCGACTGGATCACCTGCTCGAGCAGCGGAACCATCGGCTGCAGCGACGACAGCTTCTTCTCGTGCAGCAGCACGAAGCAGTCTTCCAGCTCGGCGACCATCTTGTCCGAGTTGGTCACGAAGTACGGCGACAGGTAGCCGCGGTCGAACTGCATGCCCTCGACGACGTCGGTCTCGGTCTCGAGGCCCTTGTTCTCCTCGACGGTGATGACGCCTTCGTTGCCGACCTTCTGCATCGCGTCGGCGATCATGCGGCCGATCTCGGCCTCGCCGTTGGCGGACACGGTGCCGACCTGCGCGACTTCGTCCGAGTTCTCGACCTTGCGGGCGGCGTCACGGATGTGCTGCACGACCTTCGAGGTGGCGAGGTCGATGCCGCGCTTGAGGTCCATCGGGTTCATGCCGGCCGCGACGGCCTTCATGCCTTCCTTGACGATGGCCTGGGCCAGAACGGTCGCGGTGGTGGTGCCGTCACCGGCTTCGTCGTTGGTGCGGCTGGCCACTTCCTTGACCATCTGCGCGCCCATGTTCTCGAACTTATCTTCCAGTTCGATTTCCTTGGCGACGCTGACACCGTCCTTGGTGATGCGCGGTGCGCCGAACGACTTGTCCAGCACCACGTTGCGGCCCTTGGGGCCCAGCGTGACCTTGACGGCGTTGGCCAGCGTGTTGACGCCTTTCAGAATGCGATTGCGGGCGTCGGTATCGAACTTCACGTCCTTGGCAGACATCTGTGCGTTCTCCTGAATGGGGTGGTTTCGGCAGCCGGTGGCGCGATCGGCGCGCCCTGCCCGGGTGCCGGGTATCCGTTACGTATGGAAGAGCCGGGCGCGTCTCAGGCGGCCTTGGCTTCCTTCCGGCCCTCGATGATGCCGAGGATGTCCGATTCCTTCATGATCAGCAGCTCTTCGCCGTCGATCGTGACTTCGGTGCCCGACCACTTGCCGAACAGGATATGATCGCCGGCCGACACGGCCATCGCGATCAGCTCGCCGCTGTCCTTGCGCGAACCCTCGCCACAGGCAACGACGACGCCCTCGGCGGGCTTTTCCTTGGCGCTGTCGGGGATGATCAGACCGCCCTTGGTCTTTTCCTCACCTTCGACGCGGCGAACCAGCACGCGGTCATGAAGCGGTTTGAATGCCATCTTCGAGTCTCCTAGCTCAAAGTTATCCCTCTGGTCCGGCGCGTTCCGCCGGACCGTTATCACTCGCTTTGGTCGAGTGCTAACGAAGCTGAATTAGGCATGGCTCGCGCGCCTGTCAACAACCCGTGTTGCGTTTTTCGCATGTCCGGCGTGCGCTGCGCGCGGATCGGCGCGGTAATGCCCGGCGCGGCCGCCTGCCGCCCCCAAGGCCGGGGACGGCGGGCGGGGCGATGCGGCCTGCAAGGCCGCGAGCGCCGTCGCCGTCACGCCGCCAGGCCGCGCCCCTTCAGCAGCGCCTCGACGCCGGGCATCCGGCCGCGGAACGCCGTGTACAGGGCCTCGGCCTCGGCCGATCCGCCGCGCGACAGGATGTGCCGCTCCAGCTTCTCGGCCATCGCGGGATCGAAGGCGCCGCCCGCTTCTTCGAACGCCTGGAAGGCGTCGGCGTCCATGACCTCGGACCACATGTAGCTGTAGTAGCCGCTGGAATAGCCGTCGCCGGCGAAGACATGCGCGAAATGCGGCGTGGCGTGGCGCATCGCGATCGCCCGCGGCATGCCCAGACCTTCCAGCACCTCGGCCTGCTTCTGCATCGGGTCGGCCGGGGGCGGTCCCGAGTGGAACTCGAGGTCGACCATCGCCGAGGCGATGTATTCCACCGTCTGGAAGCCCATGTCGAAGGTCGCGGCCGCCAGTACGCGGTCGAGCATCTCCTGCGGCATCGCCTCGCCCGTGGTGGCGTGGGTGGCGAATTCGCCCAGCACCTCGGGCACTTCCAGCCAGTGCTCGTAAAGCTGGCTGGGCAGTTCGACGAAGTCGCGTGCCACCGACGTGCCCGAGATCGAGCCGAACTCCACATCCGACAGCAGCTGGTGCAGCGCGTGGCCGAATTCGTGGAACAGCGTGCGCGCGTCGTCGTAGCTCAGCAGCGCGGGCTTGCCCTTCGACGGCTTGGCGAAGTTGCACACGTTGACCACCACCGGCGTGCGCGGCTGCGGCCGCCGCGCCTGGCTGCGGAAGGCCGAGCACCATGCGCCCGAGCGCTTGGACGCCCGCGCGAAGTAGTCGCCGATGAACACGCCCACGTGCTCGCCGTCGCGGGTCACCTCCCACGCCCGGCAATCGGGGTGGTAGAGCGGCACGTCGAGCGGCGCGAAGTCCAGCCCGAACAGCCGGTTGGCGCAGGAAAACGCCGCCTCGATCATCCGGTCGAGCTGCAGGTACGGCTTCAGTGCCGTCTCGTCGAGGTCGTGCAGCGCACGGCGCCGCTTCTCGGCGTAATAGCGCCAGTCCCACGGCTCGAGCCGGCCGTCATGGCCGTCGGCGCGCAGCATCGCCTGCATCTCGGCGGCGTCCGCCTCGGCCTGCGCGCGGGCGGGCGCCCAGACCTGGCCCAGCAGGTCGCGCACCCGGTCGGGGCTTCCGGCCATCTCGGTCTCGAGCTTGTAATGCGCGAAATCGGGATAGCCCAGCAGCGCCGCGCGCTCGGCCCGCAGCGCCAGGATTTCGGCGGCGATGCCGCGGTTGTCGGTCTCGCCGCCGTTGGCACCACGCAGGGTCCAGCCGCGCCAGGCGCGCTCGCGCAGGTCGCGGCGTGGCGAGAATTGCAGGAACGGCACGATGAGCGAACGCGACAGCGTCAGCGCCGGCCCGTCGAGATCCGCCGCCTCGCCCGCCGCGCGCGCCGAGTCGACGACGAAATCGGGCAGGCCGTCCAGATCGCCCTCGGACAGCGGCAGCAGGAAGTCCGCCTCGTCCTTCAGCAGGTTCTGCGTGAACTGCGTGCCCAGCACCGACAGGCGCGACTTGATCGCGGTCATGCGTTCGGCGTCGTCGCCCTCGAGCGCGGCGCCGGCGCGGACGAAGGCGCGGTGCGACAGTTCCAGCACGCGCAGCTCCTCGTCCGACAGGTCACGATCGGCGCGCGTCTCCCACAGGGTGCGGACGCGGTCGAACAGCCGCTTGTTGGCGTAGATCGCGGCGCCGTGCTCGGCCAGCCGGGGGCTGAAGTCGCGCTGCAGCGCCTGCCGCTCGGGGTTGGAATCGCTGCCCGCGAGGTTGAAGAACACGCCCAGCACGCGGTCCAGTGCCTCGCCCGCACCCTCCAGCGCGAGGATCGTGTTCTCGAAGCTGGGCGGCTCGGGGTTGGCGGCGATCGCCTCGATCTCGACGCGGTGCTCGGCCAGCGCCTCGTCGAAGGCGGGGGCAAAGTGCGAATCCTCGATCGCGTCGAAGGGCGGCAGCGCGAAGGGGGTGTCCCAAGGCGCAAGAAGCGGCGTGGTCATCGGTGTCTCCTCGATTTCCCGACTGATCTAGGCCCCGCCCCGGCCCGGCGCAACGGCACGGGATGCCGCCGGTGGGACAGCGGGCGGGGCGATGCGCGTCAGCGCGAGCGGCGACCGGCGGCCCCGCCGCAGACCGGGCAGGCCTCGGCGCGCTTCAGCGCGATGCGCCGCGTCTCGCCCCACAGCGCGTCGTAGATCAGCATCTCGCCGCGCAGTGCCGCTCCGGCGCCCGTTATGACCTTCACCGCCTCGACCGCCATCATCGAGCCCACCACGCCCGGCAGCGGCCCCAACACGCCCGCCTCGGCGCAGCTGGGCGCGAGGCCCGCGGCGGGTTTCTCGAGGAAGACGCAGGCATAGCACGGCCCCTCGTGCGCCGGATCGAACACGCTCACCTGCCCCTCCCATTGCGACAGCGCGCCGGAGACCAGAGGCTTGCCCTGAGCCACGGCCACGCGGTTCACCAGCTGGCGGGTGTCGAAGCTGTCGCAGCCGTCGAGGATCAGGTCGTAATCCTCGAACAACGCGCCGGCGATGTCCTCGGTCAGCGCGCGGTGATAGGGCCGCACGGTCACGAACGGGTTCACGCTCGTCATCGCCGCCTCGGCCGAGAAGACCTTGGGCATGCCGATCCGGTCGTCGCGGTGTATCACCTGGCGCTGCAGGTTCGTGGCATCCACCGCGTCGTCGTCGATCACGCCGATCGTGCCGACGCCCGCCGCGGCGAGGTACAGCAGCGCCGGAGAGCCAAGCCCCCCCGCGCCGACGACGAGAACGCGCGCCTGCTTCAGCCGCTTCTGGCCCGGCCCGCCCAGTTCGCGCAGCACGATGTGACGGGCGTAGCGGTCGAGCTCGCCGTCGGCGAAACGGCCCGGCTCGGGCGCGGGGCGGGCGGCATCCTCCTGCGCCTCGGCGCGGACGCGGACGCGGCGCAGCACGCGGGCATAGGCCGCCCAAAGCACGACGAAACCGCCCAGGATCAGCCAGGGCGCGGCCTCGCCCCCGGTCGCCTCGCGCAGCGGATGCCCGTCGGGCAGGATCAGGTGCAGCCCCACAACGGCGACGAACAGCAGGCCGAGCATGTAGACGCGCGCGCTGCGCGGCGCGCCCGTCAATCGACCCACGCCCCACAGCGCGGCCGCCATTGCCAGGACCAGCAGCATCACGTCCTCCCGGTGGAACCGAACCCGCCGGCGCCGCGCCCGCTGGGGGGCAACGCGTCGACCTCCCGGAAACTGGCCCGCAGAACCGGCGCGACAACCATCTGCGCGATCCTGTCGCCATGCGCGATGCGGAAGGGCGCGCCGCCCGCGTTCATCACGATCACGCCCAGCGGTCCGCGATAGTCGCTGTCGATCGTGCCCGGCGAATTGGGCAGCGTGATCCCGTGCTTCAGCGCCAGCCCGGACCGCGGGCGGATCTGCACCTCGTACCCGTCCGGGATCGCAAGGCGCAGACCGGTGGGCACAAGCGCGCGGCCGCCGGGGGCGATGTCGATCGCCCCACGGTCGGGCAGGTTCGCGCGTAGGTCGGCGCCGGCGGCGCCCTCGGTCTCGTAGCGCGGCAGGCCCAGCGCGCGGTCGGCGCCGTCCTCCCAGGCGATGGCGATCGCGATCATGCGCCCGGCGCCAGCGCGTCGGCGATCCGGTGGGCAAGGCGGCGGGCGACCTCGGCCTTGGCCATGCGCTCCCAGGTCTCGGCACCGTCCGCGGTCACCAGGACGACCGCGTTCTCGGTCCCGCCCATGATGCCCGTCGCCGGCGAGACGTCGTTGGCGACCAGCCAGTCGCAGCCCTTGCGCGCACGCTTGGCGGTGGCATTGGCCTCGACGTCCTGCGTCTCGGCCGCGAAGCCCACGACCAGCGCCGGCCGGCCGCCCCGCAACTGCGCCACCTCGGCCAGGATGTCGGGGTTCTCGACGAAATCCAGCAGTGGCTGCCCGTCGGGCGATTTCTTGATCTTCTGGTCCGAGGGCCGCGCCACCCGCCAATCGGCCACCGCCGCGGTGAACACGGCGGCGTCGGCGGGCAGCGCGGCCAGCGCCGCCTCGCGCATCTGCACGGCGGTCTCGACCTCGATCACGCGCAAGCCCTGCGGGCGCGGCGCATCGGCCGGGCCCGTGACGAATGTCACATCGGCGCCGAGATTGCGCAGCGCCTCGGCGATCGCGGTGCCCTGCCGTCCCGAGGACCGGTTTGCGATGTAGCGCACCGGGTCGATGGGCTCGTGCGTCGGGCCCGAAGTCACCAGCACGCGCTTACCCTTCAGCGGGCCGTCGCCCAGAACGGCCTGCACGGCGCGCAGGATCGCGGCGGGCTCGGACATCCGGCCGGGGCCGTATTCGCCGCAGGCCATGTCGCCGTCGTCGGGGCCGATCACGCGGATGCCGTCCATGTGCAGCACGGTCAGGTTGCGTTGCGTGGCCGGGTGTTCCCACATGCGCACGTTCATCGCGGGCGCGATCATCACCGGCGTGTCGGTGGCCATCAGCAGCGTGCTGGCGAGATCGTCGGCATGGCCGCCGGACATCTTCGCCATCATGTCGGCGGTCGCGGGCGCCACCACCACCAGGTCGGCGACGCGCGAAAGCTGGATATGCCCCATCTCGGCCTCGTCGGTGAGGTCGAAGAGATCGGTGTAGACCTTCTCGCCCGCCAAGGCCGAGACGCTGAGGGGGGTGACGAATTCCTGCGCGGCGCGGGTCATCACGGGGGTCACGGCGGCGCCGTCGCGGCGCAGCAGGCGGATCAGCTCGAGCGTCTTGTACGCCGCGATGCCGCCGCCGATGATCAGCAGAATGCGCTTGCCCGACAGCATCGCCACCCCCGTTCGTTCGCGCCGACCCTAAGGCGAGCCGACAGGCCTTCGCAAGGGCGGCCGGGCGGGGCGGCTAGTTGAACGCGGCGCAGGGATCGCCCCGGTCGACGGGCGCCGTGATCTCGACCGCGTCGAAGGTGCCGTCGGGCGGGCCGGTGTCGTCCTCGCCCTGCCCCAGCGCGCGCTGCGTGACGTCGGGCGCGACACGCGCCACCGCCGCCGGCGCGCCCCAGTCGGTGCGGGCATGGCCGTTGCCGGTGATGACCACCACCGGCGCGCTGGTGGTTTCCAGCGCCTGCAGCGCGGCGCGGGCCAGCGCGGCGTCGCGCAGGCGCTGAATATCGACCATCATCGGCAGAATCTCGGCCGGCAGGGCGTCGCAATGCGCGGCCATCTGCAGCGCCTCGCGGGCCTGCTGGTCGGTCTCGGGCAGCGGGTCGGTCAGACCGTAGCGCGCAGCGTCCTCGCCGAAGACCGGGTCTATGCCCTCGTCCATGACGCGCCGGGCCTGGTCGCGCGGGATTGCGGCGCCGTAGATGGCGGCCTCCGGTGCCGCGGTGAAGATCGGGTAATACATGGCGAAGTCGGGCCAGCCGGAAGCGTTCCAGCCCAGCGCGGCCTCCATCGCGGCCTCGTCGGCGATCAGATCGGGCGTGACGAGCGACGCCTGGTCGGGCGTCAGCATCTCGAACACCAGCGCCGCGGGGTCGAGGGCGGCGACGAGGTCGGCCTGCCGCGCGTGGTGTGCGGGGTTGTCGTGCTGTTCGCCGAGGTAGACGATATCCGCGTCGTCCCAGCCTTCGGGCGCCGCGGCGTCGTCCTGCGCCGAGGCCGGGACCCACAGGCACAAGGACGCGGCCAGGGCGGCCATGAACGGGCGCATCGGCCCGCGTATGGCCGCCGCAATCGTCATGCGAGGAAGTGCTGAACCTCGCGGGACTGGCTTTCCAGCGACTTGCGCATCTTGGCGAAGGCCGCGGCCTCGAGCTGGCGCACGCGTTCCTTGGACAGCCCCAGCTCGTTCCCAAGGCTTTCCAGAGTGCGCGAGTCGTCGCGCAGCTTGCGTTCGCGGACGATGAAGCGCTCGCGCTCGTTGAGCGCGCCCATGGCGGCGATCAGCCAGTCGCGCAGGCGGTCGGTGTCGTGCCGCCCCTCGACGATCTCGGAGGCCTGGGCGCTGTTATCCTCCAGCGCGTCGATCCACTCACGCCCCTCGTCCTCGACCGACTGGGTGGCGTTGAGCGAGTAGTCGGACCCGCTCAGCCGGCCCTCCATCATCTCGACATCGGCCAGCGGCACGCCGACCTCGGTCGCGATCATCTGACGGAGCTGGTGGCGGTCAAGCGACTGGCCCGCGGCGGCGGCCTCGCGCTCGAGCCTCGCCTGAACGCGGCGCATGTTGAAGAACAGCGACTTCTGGCTGGAGGTGGACCCGGTGCGCACCATCGACCAGTTGCGCATCACGTAATCCTGGATGCTGGCCTTGATCCACCAAACGGCGTAGGTCGAGAACCGCACGCCCCGATCCGGGTCGAACTTGTCGGCGGCCTTCATCAGGCCAAGGCCGGCCTCCTGGATCAGGTCGTTCATCGGGGCGCCGTAGCGCTTGAACTTCGCCGCCATCGAGATCGCCAGCCGCATGTAGGCGGTGATCAGGCGGTGGAGGGCCTCTTCGTCGCGCTGATCGCGCCACGCGTAGGCGAGTTTCAGTTCGGTCTCCGCGTCCAGAAGTTCTGCCTTCATGGCGCGGCGCGACAGCGTCTGATCGTTTAATCCGTCAAGTGCCATAGTCGCTCCCATGATCTGCCGCTGGGCGGCCCTGTTCCAGGTTACTCGCTGACAGATACGTCTGCTGAACGACACCGGATCACTTACGGTTGCGAAAAATGTTTCGTGCGCGGCGGAATCTTCGCAATCATCGAACGACGCTTGGCGATCCGCCCCTCTTGAAATGTCGTTTTCGTGCCTCGGAGCGTACAATCGGCGCCCCGGCGCGGTGGCGTTAACCATGCGCTAACCACGATGGCGCACCCTGCCGCGTGGTGGAAGGGGTATCATGGTCGCGCACGCCTACACGGTTGCATTCGAGGGGGTCGAGGCCCGCACGGTCGAGGTGCAATGCGCCGTCAGCCCCGGCCTGCCCGCCTTCTCGATCGTCGGCCTGCCCGACAAGGCGGTGTCCGAGGCGCGCGACCGGGTGCGCGCGGCGCTGACCGCGCTGGCCATCGCGCTGCCGTCGAAGCGGATCACCGTGAACCTCTCGCCGGCCGACATGCCCAAGGAAGGCTCGCACTTCGACCTGCCGATCGCGCTGGGCCTGCTGGCCGCGCTCGACATCGTCCCCGCCGAGGCGGTGGCCCGCACCGTGGCGCTGGGCGAGTTGTTGCTGGACGGCACGCTGGTGCCGGTGCTGGGCGCGCTGCCGGCGGCGATGGCCGCGGCGGCCGACGAACGCCAGCTGCTGTGTCCGCGCGCCTCGGGCCCCGAGGCCGCCTGGGTCGACGCTTGCACCGTGCTGGGCGCGGCCACGCTGATGGACGTGGTGCGGCACTTCTCGGGGCAGTCGGTGATCGCGCCGGCGGTGGCGGGCGTGGTGGCACCCGAGACCGGCCTGAAGGACCTGCGCGACGTCAAGGGACAGGAACGCGCCAAGCGCGCGCTGGAGATCGCCGCCGCCGGGCGGCACCACCTGATGCTGACGGGCACGCCCGGGTCGGGCAAGTCGATGCTGGCGGCGCGCCTGCCGGGCATCCTGCCGCCGCTGACCCCGATCGAGGCGCTCGAGACGTCGATGATCCACTCGGTCGCCGGGCTGCTGGACGAGGGCGGGCTCTCGCGCGCGCGCCCGTTCCGCGAGCCGCACCACACCGCGTCGATCGCCGCGATCACCGGCGGCGGGCGCGGCGCCAAGCCGGGCGAGATCAGTCTGGCCCATAACGGCGTGCTGTTCATGGACGAGTTTCCGGAATTCCCGCGCGCGGTGCTGGAAACCCTGCGCCAGCCGATCGAGACCGGAGAGGTCGTGGTCGCCCGCGCGAACGCGCATGTGCGCTATCCCTGCCGGTTCATGCTGGTCGCGGCGGCGAACCCGTGCAAGTGCGGCTACCTCAGCGATCCGGCCCAGGCCTGCGCGAAGGCGCCGGGCTGCGGCGCGGATTACATGGCGCGGGTGTCTGGCCCGCTGATGGACCGCTTCGATCTGCGGATCGAGGTGCCGCCAGTGGCCTTCACCGACCTGAACCTGCCGCCGCCGGCCGAAGGCTCGGCCGAGATCGCGGCGCGGGTCGCCGCGGCGCGGGCGCGCCAGGGCGCGCGGTTCGAGGGCGTCGCCGGCGTGCGCACAAACGCCGATGCGGAAGGACAGCTGCTGGAGGAAATCGCGCCGCTGGACGCCGAGGGACGCGACCTGCTGTCGCGCGCCGCGGACCGGTTCGGCCTGTCGGCGCGCGGCTACCACCGGGTGCTGCGCGTCGCACGCACCATCGCGGATCTCGACGGCGCCGATGCCATCGCGCGCCCGCACCTGGCCGAGGCGCTGGGCTACCGGCTGGTCGGCGCGAAGGAGCGCTGAACGAAGCGCGCCACGGCGCTCAACGTGGCGTCGGCCTCGGGCGCGTAGCCGTGGAACATCGGCCAGACATGCGGCCCGTGCGGGGCTTCCACCGCCTCGACGGTCGCGCCGAAGCCGCGCAGCCGGTCAACCATGCGGCGGGAATCGTCGCGCAGGATCTCGGTCGCGGACCAGTCGATGCGCACCGGCGGGCAGCCCGGAAAGTCGGCAAACAGCGGCGACAGGCGCGGATCGGCGGGATCGCCCTGCGGCAGGATGTAGTCGCGCACCTCCTCGACGCGGTCCACGGGCAGAAGCACCTCGGTCGCGGCGTTGTCGCGCAGGCTGTCGCCGCTGAGCGTGATGTCCGTCCAGGGCGACAGGGCGAAGGCGGCGGCGGGCAGCGTGGCGCGCTGGCACAGGGTCGCCAGCAGCGCCAGCGCCAGCCCGCCGCCGGCGGAATCGCCGCCCAGGACGATGTCGGCCGGCGCGAAGCCGGAGGCGATTAGCCCGTCCCACGCGGCGACGGCGGCGTCGTACGCGGCGGGGTGCGGATGTTCGGGCGCCAAAGGATAGTCCGGTACTCGGATCTCGGTGCCGGTCATGCGGGACAGCCGGCCCAGCATCGCGGCGTGCGTGCGCGGGCTGCCGGCGATGTAGCCGCCACCGTGGAAATAAAGGATCGCCCGGCCGGGCGTGACCGCGCCCGCGCTGATCCGGTCGGGTTCGCCCGCAACCGACACGTGCCGCAGGCCGGCGGGCGGGCGGAACATCAGCCGGGCGCCGGCCTCGAACTCGGCGCGGGCCTCGGCGGGGTCTGCCACGCGCTCCATCCGGCGCCGCGCCACGAGGCGCAGCTGCGTCTCGAGAGCGCGAAGCCGCAGTGTCATCCCAGCTTGGCCTCGATGGCCTCCCACAGGCGGCCGGCCACGTTGATGCCGTCGAAGCGCTCGAGCTCCTGGATGCCGGTGGGCGAGGTCACGTTGATCTCGGTCAGCCAGTCGCCGATCACGTCGATGCCGACGAAGACCTGTCCGTGCTCGCGCAGGCGGGGGCCTATGATCGAGCAGATCTCGCGGTCTCGATCCGTCAGCGCGACCTTCTCGGGGCGGCCGCCCACGTGCATGTTGGAGCGCACCTCGCCCTCGGCGGGGACGCGATTGATCGCGCCCACGGCCTCGCCGTCGACGAGTATGACGCGCTTGTCGCCCTTGCTGACCGCGGGCAGGTATTTCTGCACGATCAGCGGCTCGCGCGAGAAGCCGGTGAAGAGTTCGTGCAGCGACGACAGGTTGCGATCGCCGGTCTCCAGACGGAACACGCCCGCGCCGCCGTTGCCGTAGAGCGGCTTGAGGATGATGTCGCCGTGTCGGTCGCGGAAGGCCTTGAGCGTCGCCAGGTCGCGCGCGATGGCGGTGGGCGGCGTCAGCTCGGGAAAGTCGAGGACCAGCAGCTTCTCGGGGAAGTTGCGCACCCAGAACGGATCGTTGACCACCAGCACCTTGCCCTTCAGGCGGTCCAGAAGGTGCGTCGTGGTGATGTAGTGCATGTCGAAGGGCGGGTCCTGGCGCAGCCAGATCACGTCGAAATCCGACAGGTTGACCACGCTGACCGGGTCCAGCACCGCCGGCTGTCCCTTGACGCGCTGGACCTTCATCCAGTGGCCGCGCGCGGTGATGCGGCCCTCTTCGTAGGCCAGCGCCTCGGGGCTGTAGTAGAACAGCTCGTGCCCGCGCGCCTGCGCCTCTTCGGCGATCCGGAACGTGCTGTCGGCGTCGATATTGACCCCGGTGATCGGGTCCATCTGGAAGGCGACCTTCATGCGTATCCCCGCAACTGAACAGGTGGTCTTGATGGCGCAAGCGCGCGGCGCGCGCAATGGCGGCGGCTCAGGCCAGCGCGTTCTCGATCACGCGGACGGCGCCCTGCCCGTCGACCAGCGCCACGTCGAAGCGCATCTCGGTGAGCGTCCCGGCGGCGTGGGCGCCGGCATATTCCTCGGCCGCGGCGCAGAGCCGGGCGATCTGCCGCGGCCCCAGATGCGACAGCGCGCGGTCGAAATCGCGCGAGGTCTTCACCTCTACGAACACGATCGTGTCGCCGTCGCGCGCGATCAGATCGATCTCGCCGGCCCGGCCGCGCCAGCGGCGGGCGAGGACGGGCATACCGCGGCGTTCGTAGTCGCGCACGGCCGCGTCCTCGGCAGCAAGGCCGGCGTGATAGCCGGTGGTGCCGCGCGCACGGCGGTTGCCGGTGCTCATGCGTCGCGCTCCGGCGTGTCGTCCTCGGCCGAGAGGCGCATTGCGGCCTGGTAGACCTGCCGCCGCTTGACGCCCAGCGCGCCCGAGACGCTGTCGGCGGCGTCGCGCACCGACATGGTGGTCAGCGCGTCGCGCAGCGCGTCCTCGATCGCGGTGTCGCCGACTTCGGTCGGGGTGCCGCGCCCGACCAGCACGACGATCTCGCCCTTGGCGGGCGCGTCGGCGTAGTGGGCGGCCAGCGTGTCGAGCGTGCCGCCGCGCAGCTCCTCGAACTTCTTGGTGATCTCGCGGCAGACGGCGGCCTCGCGCGCGCCGCCCAGTACGGCGGCGGCGTCGGTCAGCATTGCGTCTAGGCGCCGGGGCGATTCGTAGAACACCAGCGTGCCGGGGATGGCCGCGACCTCCTCGAGTGCGCGGCGGCGGGCCTTGGCGGCGTTAGGCAGGAAGCCCGCGAAGAAGAACCGGTCGGTCGGCAGCCCCGCCATTGTCAGCGCCGCGACCACGGCCGAGGCGCCGGGCGCGGTGGTCACCGCCAGCCCGTCCGCCCGCGCGGCGCGGGCGAGGTCGAAGCCCGGGTCGGAAATCGTCGGCGTGCCGGCCTCGGACATGTAGGCGACGGCGCGGCCGGCGGCGATCTCGGCCAGCAGGCGGGGGCGCATCTTGGCGCCGTTGTGCTCGTGGTAGGACAGCAGCGGACGGTCGGCGAGGTCGATGCCGTGCAGCTGCGCCAGCCGCCGAAGGCTGCGCGTGTCCTCGGCCGCGAGCACGTCGGCCGCGCGCAGAATGTCCAGCGCGCGCAACGTGATGTCGCGCGCGTTGCCGATCGGCGTCGCCACCAGGTAAAGCCCCGCGGAAAGCCGCCTTTCGTCCGGATTCGTCATTGGACCCCTACGTGCAACCGGCTATGATCGAGCCGCGTTTACATGTGGCACGCCCATCCCATGACAAACAACGAGGGAGTTTCCCCCATGCCCGCCCTGCCCTTCCCGCTGCGCAGGCTGCTGCGCCCGCTTGCAGCCCTTGCCGCGGCCGCGACGATCGCCGCCTGCGACGTCGCGCTTCCCGAGACCTCGGGCCAGACGGGCGGCCCCGCGTCCTCCGGCCAGCCGGTGCAGGTGGCGCTTCTGGTGCCGCGCAGCGACGCGAGTGCCGGCTCGATCGCCGTGGCGCTGGAAAACGCGACGCGCATGGCGATCGCCGACAACCCGGGCAGCCGGATCGACCTGCGGGTCTACGACACCGCCGGGAACGCGTCGACCGCCGCCGCGCGCGCGCAGCAGGCCGTCGACGAGGGCGCGGACGTCATCCTCGGGCCGCTCTACGGCGAGGCGGCGAACGCCGCGGGCCTTGCGGTGGCCGACGAGGGCGTGAACGTGCTGAGCTTCTCGAACAACCCGTCGATCGCGGGCGGCAACGTCTTCGTGCTGGGCACCACCTTCGACAACACGGCGCAGCGGCTGCTGACCTATGCCGCAAGCCAGGGGCGCGACAGCGTCGTCGTCGTGCACTCCGACGACGTGCCGGGCCAGGTGGGCCGCGTCGCGGCCGAACGCGCAGCCGCGCGTGCAGGGCTGAACGTCATCGCCTCAGAGGGCTACCCCCTGTCGGTCGAGGGCGTCGCCGCCACCGCGCAGCGCGCCCGTGCCTCGGCCGAGGCGGGTGCCGACACGGTGTTCATCACCACCGACGCCACCAACGCGGCCATGCCGATGCTGCTGCAGATGCTGCCGGAAAACGGCCTAGCGCCCGCGAAGGTGCAGTATATCGGCCTGACCCGCTGGGACGTGAAGCCCGAGCTTTACAACCTGCCCGGCGCGCGCGGCGCGTGGTTCGCCGTGCCCGACCGCAGCCGCCAGTCCGGGTTCGAGGGGCGCTACGCCCAGACCTACGGCAGCGCGCCGCACCCGCTGGCGGGTCTCGGCTACGACGGGATCTCGGCGATCGCGGCCAGCGCGTCGCGCAACGGGGTCCCGGCCAGCGCGCTGACGCGGGGCAGCGGCTTCGACGGTGCGACGGGCCGGTTCCGGCTGGGCGCCGACGGCTCCAACCAGCGCGCACTCGCCGTGGCGAGCATCCAGAACGGACAGGTGATCATCGTTGACCCCGCTCCCAGCAGCCTCGGACGCGCCGGTTTCTGAACCGGCCGCACCGCGGCACCCTGACGACCTCATCGCGCCGGCAGCCGATATCCTCGACCTGCCGGCGCTGCGTGAATCCCTGTTCGCGTCGCTGCCCGCCGGCGGCGACGAGATGGCGATCCGCCAGGCGACGGTGAAATGCCTGCGCGAGGCGGTCGAATCCGGCCGCGCCGCAATCGCCGAGGCCTTCGCGCGCGACCCCTTCGCCGCGCGGCGCACCACGCGGTCCTATCGCCACGTGGTCGATTGCGTCGTGCTGCTGACCTTCGAGATCGCGACCGAGCGGCTGCACCGCAAGCCGAACCCGACCGAGGGCGAACAGCTGGCCGTCGTGGCGGTCGGCGGCTACGGGCGGGGCGAAATGGCGCCGTTCTCGGACGTCGACCTGCTTTTCCTGACGCCCTACAAGATCACCGCCTGGGCCGAGAGCGTCATCGAGTCGATGCTCTACATCCTGTGGGACCTGAAGCTGAAGGTCGGGCACGCCTCGCGCACGGTGAAGGACTGCCTGCGGCTGGGGGCCGAGGATTTCACCATCCGCACCGCGCTGTTGGAGACCCGCTTCCTTGCGGGCCGCGAGGCGCTGGCAGACGAGCTCGACGCGCGGCTGTGGTCGGACCTGTTCGAGGGCACCGCGCGCGACTTCATCGCAGCCAAGCTGGAGGAACGCGACGCCCGGCACGTCAAGCAGGGCGAACGCTACATGGTCGAGCCCAACGTGAAGGAGGGCAAGGGCGGGTTGCGCGACCTGCAATCGCTGTTCTGGATCGCCAAGTACGTTCACCACGCCGACGACCCGGCCGAACTGATGCGAAAGGGGCTGTTCCGGCTCGAGGAATACGAGACCTTCGTCGCCGCCGAACGGTTCCTGTGGGCGGTGCGCTGCCACCTGCACCTGGCGTCCGGCCGCGCCAACGAGCAGCTGACCTTCGACATGCAGGTCGAGATCGCCGCGCGCATGGGCTATTCCGATCGCCGCGGACGCCGGGCGGTCGAGCTTTTCATGCAGGACTATTTCCGCCACGCCACCGCGGTGGGCGACCTGACGCGCATCCTGCTGGCGGCCCTCGAGGCCGAGAACACCAAGGATGCGCCGCTGATCCTGCGGATCCTGAAGCGCCAGCCCCGCACCAAGCCCGGCTACCGGGTCGAGCGCAACCGCCTGGCCATCGTCGACGACGCGGCCTTCCTGTCGGACAAGCTGAACATGCTGCGCCTGTTCGAGGAGGCGCTGCGCACCGGGCTGCTGATCCACCCCGACGCGATGCGGCTGGTGAAGGCCAACCTGCACCTCATCGACCGCGAGCTGCGCGAAAGCCGCGAGGGCCGGCGCATCTTCCTCGACCTGCTGCTGAAGCACGGCAATCCCGAACGCGCCCTGCGCCGGATGAACGAGCTTGGCGTGCTGGCCGCCTTCATCCCGGAATTCGCGCCGGTCGTGGCGATGATGCAATTCAACATGTACCACCACTACACGGTGGACGAGCACACCATCCAGTGCATCCGCACCCTGTCCGAGATCGAGCACGGCGAACTGGAAGAAGAGCTGCCCGTCATCAGCCGCATCGTGGCCGACGGCGTGAACCGCAAGGTGCTGTACGTGGCGCTGCTGCTGCACGACATCGGCAAGGGCCAGGACGAGGACCACTCGGTCTTGGGTGCGCGCATCGCCCGCACGGTGGCGCCGCGGCTGGGGCTGAAGAAGGCCGACGTCGCGACAGTTGAATGGCTGGTGCGCTACCACCTGCTGATGTCCGACATGGCGCAGAAGCGCGATATCGCCGACCCGCGCACGGTGCGCGACTTCGCCAAGGCGGTGCAGACGGTCGAGCGGCTGGACCTGCTGTCGGTGCTGACGGTCTGCGACATCCGCGGCGTGGGTCCGGGTGTCTGGAACAACTGGAAGGGCGCGCTGATCCGCGCGCTCTATCGCCAGACGCGCCGCGCGCTCGAGGACGGGATGGAGGCGCTCAACCGCGAGAACCGCGGGGCCGAGGCCAAGCGCCTGCTGCGCGAACGCCTCGCCGGCTGGGACGCGCGCGAGATCAAGACCGAGACGACGCGCCATTACGAACCCTACTGGCAGGGCCTGCACGTCACCGCGCACGAGGTCTTCGCCCGCCTGCTGCGCGACATCACCGCCGACGAGATCGGCATCGACATCCACCCCGACGAGGATCGCGATGCCACCCGCGTCTGCTTCGCCCTGCAGGATCACCCTGGCATCTTCTCGCGCCTCGCGGGCGCGCTGGCGCTGTCGGGAGCGAACGTGGTCGACGCGCGCACCTTCACGACCAAGGACGGCTACGCCACCGCCGCGTTCTGGATTCAGGACGAGGACGGCAGCCCCTACGACCCGCACCGCCTCGACCGCCTGCGCGAGACGATCCGCAAGACGCTCGCCGGCGAGGTCGTGGCCCGCAAGGCGATCGAGCCGAAGGAGAAGTTCCGCAAGCGCGAGCGCGCGTTCAGCGTGCCCACGTCGATCACCTTCGACAACGACGGGTCCGAGATCTTCACCATCATCGAGGTCGACACCCGCGACCGGCGCGGGCTGCTCTACGACCTGACGCGCACGCTGGCCGCGCAGAACATCTACATCAACTCGGCGGTGATCGCGACCTACGGAGAGCAGGTGGTCGACACGTTCTACGTCAAGGACATGTTCGGGCTGAAGCTGCATTCCGCGGTCAAGCGCGACCTGATCGAGAAGAAGCTGCGCGAGGCGATCGAGGCCGGCAAGGAGCGTGCGCGCAGCTGATCCAGGCATCGCGCGGGCCGCTGCGGCGGCAATCCGCGCAAGCCGCCGACAAACGACCGGCGCCCCGCGCGGACAGCCTTCCCGGAGCGCGGGCTTCCGTCTAATCCATTGCGGAAAAGGGAGTCCGCCTTGAAACCTGTCCGCCTGCTCTCGGGCATTCTGACCGTGGGCGTCTGGACGATGCTCAGCCGCGTGCTGGGCGTCGTGCGCGAGATCATGATCCTGGCGCTGATCGGCCCCGGACCGGTGATGGACGCCTTCGTCGCCGCGTTCCGCCTGCCCAACATGTTCCGCCGCTTCTTCGCCGAGGGCGCGTTCAACGCCGCGTTCGTGCCGATGTTCTCGAAGAAGGTCGAGGCCGACGAGGCGCCGCTGGTCTTCGCGCGCGACGCGCTGAACGGGCTGGTCACGGTTCTGATGACGCTGACCGGCCTTGCGCTGGTCTTCATGCCGGCGCTGGTCTACGCGACGGCGGGCGGCTTCGCGGGCGACGAACGCTTCGACCTGACCGTGGCCTTCGGGCGGATCATGTTCCCCTACATCCTGCTGATCTCGCTTTCGGCAATGCTGTCGGGCGCGCTGAACGCCACCGGGCGCTTCGCCGCGGCAGCGGCGGCGCCGGTGCTGCTGAACGTGCTGGTGATCGCCGCGCTGGCGATCGCGCCGCACGTGGGCGGCGACGCGATCCTGTGGCTGATCTGGACCGTGCCGGTGGCGGGCGTGGCGCAGCTTGCGCTGGTCTGGGTCGCGGCCGAACGCGCGGGCCTGCGCATCCGCCCCGGCCGCCCGCGCCTGACGCCGGACATGAAGCGGCTGGTGGTCGTCGCCGTACCCGCCGCGCTGGCCGCGGGTGTCATGCAGGTGAACCTGCTGGTGGGCCAGCTGGTCGCCAGCCATTTCGAGAAGGCCGTGGGCTGGCTCTACGCCGCCGACCGTCTGTATCAGCTGCCGCTGGGCGTGGTGGGCATCGCCATCGGCATCGTCCTGCTGCCCGAATTGTCGCGCCGTCTGAAGGCCGAGGACGAGGCCGGCGGCCGCGCCGCCCTGTCGCGCGCGGGCGAGCTGTCGCTGGCGCTGACGGTGCCCTGCGCGGTGGCGCTGATGGTGGTGCCGCTGCCGATCGTGTCGGTTCTGTTCCAGCGCGGCGCGACCGGCCCCGACGACGCGGCGGCGATCGCGCTGGCCGTGGCGATCTACGGTCTCGGGCTGCCCGCCTTCGTGTTGCAGAAGGTGCTGCAGCCGATCTTCTTCGCCCGCGAGGATACCAAAAGCCCGTTCCGCTACGCGGTCGTGGCGATGGTCGTGAACGCCGCGCTCGCCATCGGGCTGGCGCCGGCGATCGGCTGGATCGCGCCTGCCATCGCGACCACCGCGGCGGGCTGGATCATGGTCGCGCAGCTGTCGATCGGCGGCCGCCGCTTCGGCGAGGTGGCGCGCTTCGACTCGCGCTTCGGCGGGCGGCTGTGGCGGATCATCGCGGCTTCGGCGATCATGGGCGCCGCGCTGTGGGTCATGCAGCTGTGGCTGGGCGGCCTGCTGGCCACGCCCGGGTTGCGCTACGCGGCGCTGGCGATCCTGATCGGCGCCGGAGTCGTGGTCTACGCCATCGCGGGCCAGGCGACCGGCGCCTTCAACCTGGCCGAGATGCGCGCCACCTTCGCCCGGAGACGCGCATGACCGTGACGCCCCTGATCACCGCCGCCGAAGGCTTTCCCGCCCTCGAAAGGCTGATCCTGGGTGCGCGCGACACGCTGCTTCTGTCGTTCCGGGTGCTCGACCCGGACACCCGGCTGCGCTCGGCCGAGGCGCGCGAGAAGGGCCTACAGGACTGGGGCGACCTGATCGCGGACGCGGGCGCGCGCGGCGTCGCGCTGCAGATCCTGGTCACGGATTTCGACGCGATCTTTACGCGCGACCTGCACCGCCAATCCTGGCAGAACGCGACGCGCTTCGCCGCGCAGGCGGCGGGACGCACGCAGATCCTGTGCGCGCCGCACGGCCAGCGCGCCGGGCCGCTCTGGGCTGTGCTGATGCGGCGCAAGGTGGGCCAGGCGCTGCGCGCGATACGCCGCGCGGACGGGTCTACCCTGACGCCGGTCGAGCGTGCCATCCTGAAGGCCGGCCCGATCCTGCGGCCCGCGACGCTGCACCAGAAGTTCGCGATCGCCGACGGCGTGCGCAGCATCATCGGCGGCCTCGACGTTGACGAGCGGCGCTACGACACGCCCGGCCACGACTGTGCGTCGGACGAGACGTGGCACGACGTCTCGCTGGCGATCGACGACGCGGATTTCGCGGCGGTGCTGGCGGCGCATTTCACCGAGTGCTGGAACGACGCGCTGGAATGCGGCGCACCGGACCTGGACACCGGGGCGACGCCGCTCACGGTTACAGCGCCGCCGCCGCTGCCCGACGACCTTTCGCTGCTGCGCACCCGCTCGATCCAGTGTGCCGGCGTCGCGCGGCTGTCGCCCCGGCACCACCTGACCGAACACGCCGACGTCCTGCCGCGGCTGATCGCCGAGGCGCGCGACAGCCTCTACATCGAGACGCAGTTCCTCCGCGACGCCGGCATCGCCGAGGCACTGGCCAAGGCCGGGCGCGACAACGAGGCGCTGAACCTGGTGATCGTGCTGCCCGCGGCTGCCGAGCGCGTGCTGTTCGACGGCGACCACGGCTGGGACGCGCGGCACGCCCATGGGCTGCAGATGCGCGCGATCGAACGGCTGCGCGCGGCATACGGCGACCGGCTGGCGGTGATGACGACGGTGCAGCCGCGCCCCGCCAATACGGACGAGCCCGAGGTGCAGGGCGCGCCGCCGGTCTACGTGCATGCCAAGGTGATGCTGGTCGACGACGCGGTGACTGTGGTCGGTTCGGCGAACCTCAATGGCCGGTCGCTCTACTGGGACACCGAGGCCTCGGCCGTGGTGCGCGATACGGGCCTGACGACGACGTTGCGCGACCGGCTGGCCGGGATCTGGCTGCGCGACGCGGCAATGCCCGGCCCGGCGCGCGCGGCGCACTGGAACGCCGTGGCGCAGGCGGATGCCAAGCGCGATCCCGATGCGCGCAAGGCGCTGGTGCTGCCGTTCCCCCGCGAACGCGGGCACCGCTTCTCGTGGCGCATGATCGGGCTGCCCGACGCGATGTTCTGACGCTCAGCCCCGGCGCAGCCGGTCGAGCAGCCGGTGAAACCCGCCCGGCACCAGCACGATGGTCAGCGCGAAGCCCGCGACGAAGCCTGCCACGTCCGCGACCCAGTCCAGCCCGCCGCCGAACAGCACGCCGAAGACCAGCTGAATCCCCAGCAACACCCCGATCAGGGAAAACGCCCGGACCTGCTGCGCGCCCATCTGGCCAAGCCGCACCCACAACAGGTAGGTGAATGCGCCGATCAGCCCGTAGACCGGCGGGAACGCCCCGAATAGCGGCTGCGTCGTACCCGGCAGCGCGGTGAAGACCAACGCACCGCCCAGGGCCGACACGAAGAACACCGCGACCATAGCCGTCCCGCCGATCGTCTCTGCCACGATCTTGCCCAAAGCCAGCAGCATGACGGCGGCGAACAGCGCATGGGTGAAGCCCGCGTGCACGAACGGGTAGGACAGCAGGCGCAGCAGGTGCTCGGGCGGATAGCGCCCGGTTTCGACCATCCAGCGCAGGATCTCGGGCGAGAAGGCGTAGCGCTCGATCGCGGCAAGGCGCCATCCCACGGCCTCGGGGCCGCCCAGCAGGCCGCGCGCGCCCAGGCCGAAGACGGCCTCGATCCCCACGATGACCAGCGCCAGCGCGACCACCGCCGGCGGCAGCGGGTTGACCGGGTTCTCGTTGTGCGGATGCACCATGGGCTGGCCTCTTTCTTGACGGCGTGGCGGGCCACCAGTAAGCCACAGCGGCCCGAGTTTCCAGACGGAGTACCCCATGTCCGACGCCACGCCCAACGCCGCCTTCGCGCCGCGCGTCTTTTCCGGCATCCAGCCGTCCGGCGAGCTGACGCTGGGCAACTACCTGGGCGCGATGAAGCGCTTCGTCGACATGCAGGAGGACGGCGGCTACCAGACGATCTACTGCATGGTCGACCTGCACGCCATCACCGTCTGGCAGGACCCCGCCAAGCTGACCCGCGCCACGCGCGAGCTGTGCGCCGGATTCATCGCCGCCGGCATCGACCCCGAGAAGTCCATCCTGTTCAACCAGAGCCAGGTGCCCGAGCACGCGCAGCTGGCCTGGATCTTCAACTGCGTCGCTCGCATGGGCTGGATGAAGCGCATGACCCAGTTCAAGGACAAGGCCGGCAAGAACGCCGAGAACGCCTCGCTGGGGCTGTTCGGCTATCCCGCGCTGATGGCGGCGGACATCCTGGTCTACCACGCGACGCACGTGCCGGTGGGCGAGGACCAGAAGCAGCACCTGGAACTGACGCGCGACATCGCGGCCAAGTTCAACCACGATTACGGCGTGGATTTCTTCCCGCTGACCGAGCCGGTGATCGAGGGCGCGGCCACCCGCGTCATGTCGCTGCGCGACGGGTCCAAGAAGATGTCGAAGTCCGACCCGTCGGACATGAGCCGGATCAACATGACCGACGACGCCGACGCCATCGCCAGCAAGATCCGCAAGGCCCGCACCGACCCCGAGCCGCTGCCGTCCGAGGCGAAGGGGCTGGATGACCGCCCCGAGGCGCGCAACCTCGTGAACATCTACGCCGCACTGGCGGACCAGTCGGTCGATCAGGTGATGAGCGAGTTCGGCGGGCAACCGTTCTCGGCCTTCAAGCCGGCGCTGGCCGACCTGGCAGTGGCCAAGCTGTCACCCATTTCGTCCGAGATGGCGCGCCTGATGGAGGACCCCGCGCAGATCGACGCGATCCTGCACCGCGGGTCCGACCGCGCGCGCGAGATCGCCGCACCGGTGCTACGCCAGACCTACGACATCGTCGGCATGGTGCGCTGACGGGGGTCAGGCCGAAGGCGTCGCGTCGATCCGGGCGCTCAGCCGCAGCGCGTGGCTGGGATCCTGCGCCACCGCAGGCATGACCGGATCGTAGACGGCGCGGATCAGCGCGCCGATCTCGGGGCGCAGCACGACGCGGCCGTCCTCGAGCTGGCCCAGGGGCGAGCGGTCGGTGAAGGCGGTGTCGGACCACAGCACCATGGTCTGCACCACCTGGCTCAGCGCCAGCGTCTCGGCCGGCAGGGCGGACAGCGTGTCGTCCATCCGCAGGAAGACGAAGCAGGCGCGGATGGCGCCGTCGCGGTCGAAGCGGAACACGCGGTACTGGTTCGCTCCGGCCTCCGACAGGCGCTGCACCAGCGGGCTCAGCCCGTCGATCAACCGGTCGAGATCGGGCACCTGCAACAGCTCCTCCCACTCGCGGAAGAAGAATACCATCACGTTGGCGCCAAGCTCGGGATCGGTTTCGGCCATCTGGTGACCGGCGAGCGCGCAGAGCGCCTCGAACGCACCCTTGACGACGCCCAAGGTCGCATCGTCGACACCGAATACGATGGGCGCGATGGGCCGGCCCCAGCGCGCGCAAAGGTAGCTGCCGTCCGAGCGGGTGAACAAGGCGGCGATCTCGTCCGACGTCATGGCTCGTCTCCGAACAGGTCCGTCTGGCCGGGCGCCGCGGGCATCGGCAGGCCCAGATGCGTCCAGGCGCGGCGGCCCAGCATGCGCCCGCGCGGCGTGCGCTGCACCAGACCCTGCTGCAGCAGGAAGGGCTCGACCACCTCCTCCAGCGCGTCGCGGCTTTCGCTGAGGGCCGCGGCCAGCGTCTCGATCCCCACCGGACCGCCGGAATAATGCTCGGCCATCAGCGACAGATAGCGCCGGTCGGCGCCGTCCAACCCCAGCGCGTCGACGCCCAGCCGCGTCAGCGCCCGGTCCGCCAGCGCCTGGCTGACCACGCCTCCACCCTCAACCACGGCGAAGTCGACGACGCGGCGCAGCAGCCGCCCGGCGATCCGCGGCGTCCCGCGCGAGCGCTTGGCGATCTCGTGCGCGCCGTCGCCCTCCATCCGCACGCCCAGCTTGACCGCGTTGCCGCGCACGATGCTTTCCAGTTCCTCGACTGTGTAGAAGGTCAAACGCGTCGGGATGCCGAAGCGGTCGCGCAGCGGCGTCGTCAGCAACCCCAGCCGCGTCGTCGCGCCCACCAGCGTGAAGGGCTGCAGCTCGATCCGGACAGTGCGCGCGGCCGGCCCCTCGCCGATCACGAGGTCGAGCTCGAAATCCTCCATCGCCGGGTATAGCACTTCCTCGACCGCGGGGTTGAGGCGGTGGATCTCGTCGATGAACAGGACGTCGCGCGCCTCGAGATTGGTCAGGATCGCGGCGAGGTCGCCCGCCTTGGCCAGCACGGGACCCGAGGTCATGCGGAAACCCACGCCAAGCTCGCGCGCCATGATCTGCGCCAGCGTGGTCTTGCCCAGGCCCGGCGGGCCGAAGAACAGCGTGTGGTCCATCGCCTCGGCGCGGTGGCGGGCGCTGTCGATAAACACCCGCAGGTTGGCACGCGCCTCGGCCTGGCCGACGAAATCCGCCAGCATCTGCGGGCGCAGGGCGCGGCCCATCTCGTCGGCCTGGTCCTCGGGCAGGGGCGCGGCGCGCAGGGTGGGATCGGGGTCGGTCATTCGGGCGCCTTACTTCGGGGCCAGCAGGCGCAGCGCGGCACGGATCAGCGTGGCGGTGTCGGCGTCGGGCGTCTGGTCCAGCGCCTCGGCCACGGCGCGCGCGGCCTCGGACGGGGCATAGCCCAGATTGGACAGCGCCGAAAGCGCCTCGGCCCGGCCCGAGGGGGCGGCGCGCGCGGGCGGCGGCGGCAGTGCGGCGCCCGGCGCGTCGTCGATGACCGAGGCGTCGGGGGCCGAGACCGCCTGTTCGCCCATCGCCATGACCGTGGGCGCCTTGTCCCGCAACTCGTTCACCACGCGCTGCGCTGTCTTGGGGCCGATCCCCTTCGCCGCCTTGACCGCGTTCCAGTCGCCCAGCGCGATCGCGCGGCTGACACCGTCGGCGCCCAGCGTGCCGAGGATCGCCAGCGACGCCTTGGCGCCCACCCCCTGCACACCCATCAGCAGCCGGTGCCATTCCTTCTCGACCAGCGTGGGGAAGCCGAAGAGCTGCAGCAGGTCCTCGCGCACCAGAAGGTCGGTCCACAACGCCGCCGCCTCGCCGGCACGCGGCAGCGCTGCCAGCGTCCGGTCCGAACAATAGACCACGTAGCCCACGCCGCGCACGTCGATCAGCACGTGATCGTCGCCCTTGTACTCGATGCGGCCCGCGATGCGCCCGATCATGCCTTGATCCGCAATGCGCTGGCGCCGGCATATCGCGCGTGACAGATCGCGATGGCCAGCGCGTCGGCGGCATCGGGCCCGGCCAGCTTCGCGCCCGGCAATTGCATCAGCACCATGTGTTCCACCTGCCGCTTGTCCGCGTGGCCGACGCCCACGACCGTCTTCTTGACCTTGTTGGGCGCGTATTCCCCGATCGGCAGGCCGAACTGCGCGGGCACCAGCAGCGCGATGGCGCGCGCCTGGCCCAGCTTCAGCGTCGCCACCCCGTCCTTGTTGACGAAGGTCTGCTCGACCGCGGCCTCTTGCGGCAGATAGTGGCGGAACACCTCCGAGAGCTGTCCGTGCAGCGACAGCAGCCGGTCGGCCAGCGCCGCGCCGCCGGCGGACGAGGTCTGGCACAGCCCGTTCGCCACGTGCCTGATTCGGTTTCCGTCGACCTCGATGACGCCCCAACCGAGGGATCGAAGCCCCGGATCGATGCCCAGAACCCGCATTGCCGCCCCATTCGAATTATTTTTTTCACCGCTAGCACGAAACGCGAACACAGGCCAAGGTTAATGCGGCGCGATCCGAAAACGACACGCACTTTTCCACAGCCGACACGCGCCGGAAAACGACGTCTGAAACCGGCACTTCGGGCCTTGGATGCGACACCCCTTTCATGCCGATTTTTCCATATGTAACAGACCATTAACAGGACACACTGCCGCGGCGAGGCGACCCGCGGGGCGGTGTCGATTTTCGCCCTTGCGGCGCGAAATACGCCCTCCTAGATCGGGTGGACGACGGCACCGCCCAGCCCGCAAGGAGACCCGCCATGTCCACGTTCGAAACCAACCGCCCCTATGCCAGCGCAGGCTCGGCCGGCCGCATCGGCTCGATGTTCCTGTCGGCGTTCAACATCTTCGCCGCCTGGAACGACACGCGCGCGACGCAGACCAGCCTCGATCGGCTCAGCGACCGCCAGCTGGACGATATCGGCCTGCACCGGGGCGAGCTTCCCCGCCTGCGCAAGCCCTGAGACCAGGCGATTGTACGTACCAAGGCCGCGCCGGAAATGACCGGGGCGGCCTTCTTGCGTCGTGACGCGCGGTCAGGGCAGCAGCGGCCGCATCCAGTCCGCGACTCGCGCGGTCAGCGGATCCACCTGCATCAGCAGCGCGCCCGCCCGCTCGACCCCGTTGCCGGTGACCAACTCGGCGCGCTTGGCCTCGTAGGCTTCGGGGCCCATGCCGGACAGGATCAGCACCTTGATCCCCAGCGCGCCCACGAAGGCCAGCGCCAGCGGCCGCCAGACGGCGGGCCGCGCGCGCTGGATCGGCGTCTGCAGGATCACCCCGGACCGGTCCAGCCGCGTCACGTAGCCCGAGGCCATGCGAAGGTGCTTGCGGCGCACCGTGCTGCACCGTTGCTCGAATCGTCGCTGTGCGTCGTCCATAGTCGCCTCGTCGCTCCGGCCCCACCGGATCAGGCGACATTGACGCCGCTTTGCGGCAGCATTTGGGCAGAAAGCCGGTATTTTAGGTAAACCCGGTTCAGTTGCCCGGTTTCTGCAGCGTCAGCGTCGCCCAGTCGCCGATCGTGTCGCGGCGCATCAGCGGGACGCCGGCGGCCTCGTAGGCCTCGACCACCTCGTCCACCTGGCGCGTCAGCAGGCCCGACAGGATCGCGTGCCCGCCCGGCGCGAGGTTCGCCGCCATGTCCGGTGCCAGGTCGATCAGCGGCTGCTTGAGGATGTTGGCGAAGACCAGGTCGAACGGCGCGCGGGCGGCCAGGTCGGGGTGGTCGAAGCCCGTCGCCTCGACGCAATGCACCCGGCCCGACAGACCGTTCGCATCGACGTTGGCCTGCGCCACCTCGACCGCGACGGCGTCGATGTCCGACGCCACCACCGCGCCGCTCCAGATCCGCGCGGCGGCCATCGCCAGCACCGCCGTGCCGCAGCCGATATCGGCGACGTTGCGCCCCTCGAACCCGCCCGAGGCGAGACGGTCGAGCGCCTCGAGACAGCCCTGCGTCGTGCCGTGGTGCCCGGTGCCGAAGGCCATCGCCGCCTCGATCAGCAGCGGCTGGGATCCCTCGGGAATCTTGTCGGCGTCGTGGCTGCCATAGACGAAGAAGCGCCCGGCCACGACGGGCGTCAGTTCGCGCCGGACCTTGTCGACCCAGTCGGTGTCGGGCACCTTCGAGACGACGAAATCCGCGGCCTCGAACGCGCGGGCCAGCAGCGTCAGCTCGATGTCGTCGGGCGGCTCGAGGAAATAGCCGCCGACCTCCCAGGTGCCCGACCCGTCCTCGATCTCGAACACGCCGACGCCGGTGGGTTCGGGGTCGAGCGATTCCATCGCCTCGCCCAGCGCCTCGGCGGCCTCTTGCGACCGGAGTTTCGTGAAGGCGGTGTAGGTGGTGGGCATCGCGTCCTCCGCTGGCTGATGCGGCGCAGATGGCAGCAAAGCCGCCGCGCCGCAAGCCTCACTCGGCGGGGGCGGCGGGCATCAGTCGGGCGAAGACGGTCTCGTTGCCGGGCTCGGGGTGGCGCGGGATCATCAGCGCCAGCGCCAGCGACGTGGCCGCCATCATCGCGGCCAGCCCGAACACCGCGCCGGGCGAGACCAGCCAGAGGTAGCCCAGCGAGGCGGGCAGGAACACGGCGGCGATGTGGTTGATCGTGAAGGCGACGGCGGCGGTGGGGGCGATGTCCCGGGGATCGGCGATCTTCTGGAAGTAGGTCTTCAGCGCCAGCGCCAGGGCGAAGAAGATGTGGTCGACCACGTAGAGCGTCGCGGCCAGCACCACGCCCCAGCCGAACCAGTAGATGCCGCCATAGGCCATGAAGACCACGACCAGCCCGACATACTCGACCGCGAGCGCGTTGCGCTCGCCGAAGCGGTGGACGACGCGGCCGAAGATCGGGGCGAGGATGATGTTGGCGACGAGGTTGATCAGGTAGAGCGACGTGATGTGGTGCACGTCGAAGCCGAAGCGCTCGACCATCATGAAGCCGGCGAAGACGGTGAAGATCTGCCGGCGGGCGCCCGACATGAATTGCAGCGCGTAGTACAGCCAGTAGCGGCGGCGCAGGACGAATTCCTTGGTCTGCGGATGCGGGCTTTCGAACTGGGGGAAGGCGAACCAGCAATAGGCGACGATGATCAGCGTCAGGCTGCCCGCGCTGACGTAGACGAAGGTGTAGGACAGGTCGAACGCGCGCCAGGTCAGCACGATGGCGACGTAGGCGACCAGCGTCGCGGCGGACCCGACGGCCAGCAGCAGGCCCAGCATCTGCGGCGCGCGGTGCTTGGGCAGCCATTGCAGCTGCAGGCTCTGGTTCACGGTCTCGTAGTAGTGGAAGCCGATCGAGCTGAGGAGCGTGACGAACAGAAGCCCGCCCATCGTGGGGAACTGCGCGGTGATCGCGGTGGCGACGCCCAGAAGCGCGAGCGAGACCAGCGCGATGGTCTGCTCGCGCATGACGAAGAGAAGCAGGATCACCGCGATGGCGAGGAAGCCCGGCACCTCGCGGACGGTGTGGAGCCAGCCGATGTCGGCGCCGTCGAACTGTGCGGCCTCGATGACGAAGTTGTTCAGCAGCGCCGACCAGGTGGCGAAGCTGAGGGGCATGGCGATGGCCATGAGGAACAGCAGCGTCACAGGGCGGCGCCAGACCGGCAGGCCCCGGGCCTCGGACAGAGGGACGGGAGACATGATTCCGCTTTAGGCCCTTTCCGCGACCTTGGCGAGAGGCCTTGAAGGGCCCGTCCGAAAAAGCGCGGCGCGGACGTGTCCCACGATGGGACAGGTCCGCGACCTAGAAAAATCAATGGCTTGCAGAGACGGATTCAGAATCCGTTAGGAATTGCCCCGGCGCGGGCAGCTCAGGTGCGGATGCGCCACCCGGTGCGGAAGATCCACCACAGCACGGTCAGGCACAGCGCGGTGAAGCCCGCGATGGCCAGCAGGCTGAGCCCCACCGGTACGTCGGCCATGCCGAAGAACGACCAGCGGAAGCCCGAGATCAGGTACACCACCGGGTTGAACAGCGCGATGGTCTGCCACGCCTCGGGCAGCATCGAGATCGAGTAGAACGAGCCGCCGAGGAACACGAGCGGCGTGACGATCAGCAGCGGGACGAGCTGCAGCTGCTCGAAGTTCTCGGCCCAGATGCCGATGATGAAGCCCAGCAGCGCGAAACTGACGCAGGTGAGGATCAGGAAGGCGAGCATGGCGAAGGGGTGCGCGATCTGCACCTCGACGAACAGCGCGGCGGTGCCCAGGATCACCGCGCCGATGAACAGCGCCTTGGTCGCCGCGGCGCCGACGTAGCCCGCGACGATTTCCAGGAAGTTCACCGGGGCCGAGAGCAGTTCGTAGATCGTGCCGATGAACTTCGGGAAGTAGATGCCGAAGCTGGCGTTCGAGATCGCCTGCGTGATCACCGACAGCATGACCAGACCCGGCACGATGAAGGCGCCGTAGCTGACGCCCTCGACCTGGTCGATGCGGCTGCCGATGGCGGCGCCGAAGACCACGAAGTAGAGCGAGGTCGAGATCACCGGCGAGACGAAGCTTTGCCCCAGCGTCCGGAAGAAGCGCGACATCTCGAACAGGTAGATCGCCCGGATCGCGCCGAAATTGATGCTGCCGCTCATGCCGCGCCCTCCTGCCGTTCGTGGACGAGTCCCACGAAGATGTCTTCCAGGCTGTCCTGCGCGGTCGAGACGTCCCGCACGGCCAGCCCCTCGGCCGTGAGGTCCGCCATGAGGCGCGCGATGCCGCTGCGCTCGGACCCGGTGTCGTAGGCGTAGACCAGCGTGGCGCCGTCGTCCTCGAGCGTCAGCCCGTGATGGGCGAGACCGGCGGGAATGGCGTCGAGCGGCCGGGCGAGGTCGATGCGCAGCGTCTTGCGCCCCAGCCGGGCCATCAGCGCGGCCTTGTCCTCGACCAGCAGGATGCGGCCGGCGCTGATGACGCCGATGCGGTCGGCGATGGCCTCGGCCTCTTCGATGTAGTGGGTGGTCAGGATGATGGTGACGCCGTCGGCCTTCAGCTCGGCCACGGTTTCCCACATGTCGCGGCGCAGCTCGACGTCGACGCCGGCGGTGGGTTCGTCGAGGAACAGCACGCGCGGCTCGTGCGCCAGCGCCTTGGCGATCAGCACGCGGCGCTTCATGCCGCCCGACAGCGCGCGGATCGGCGTGTCGCGCTTGTCCCACAGCGACAGCTTGCGCAGGATCGCCTCGATCTTCGCCTCGTCGGCGGGCAGGCCGAACAGCCCGCGCGAGAAGCGCACGGTGCGGATCACCTTCTCGAACGGCTCGAGGTTGACCTCTTGCGGCACGAGGCCGACCAGCCGCCGCGCGGCGCGGTAGTCGCGCACCACGTCGTGGTCGCCGACGGTGATGCGGCCGCCCGAGGGCACGGTGATGCCGCAGATCGCCGAGATCAGCGTCGTCTTGCCCGCGCCGTTGGGGCCGAGCAGGGCGAGGATCTCGCCTTCGCGGATGGACAGGTCGACGCCCTTGAGCGCCTCGAACCCGTCGTCGTAGACCTTCCGCAGGCCGGTGATGTCGACCATCGCCATGATTGAGACGTCTCCTGTTTGCGCCAACATGGTGCGCCGGGCGCGCCGCCGCAATCCATTGCCTGCGCACACTCGACCCGCGCCTGGCGCGCAGGCCGGCGCCTTAGCGGGCGCCCTCGCGCACGGTGTCGATCATCAGCTGCACGTTCTCGGGGTCGGCATCGGGCGTGATGCCGTGGCCGAGGTTGAAGATGTGCGGGCCGTTCGACAGCGCCTTCACGATGGCGCGCGTCTCGCGCACCAGATCGTCGCCGCCGGTGACCATGTGCTTGGACGCGAGGTTGCCCTGCACGCAGCCCGAGGGCTGGACGTGCCGGGCGACCCATTCGGCGCTGACGCTGTCGTCGACGGCGACGCAATCGGCGCCGGTCGCCTCGTGGAAGCCGATATACTTGTCGCCCGCCTGGCGCGGGAAGGCGATGACCGGAAGGCCCGGGTGACGGCGCTTAAGCTCTTGCGTGATGCGGCGCGCGGGTTCCAGCGCGTAGCGGTCGAAATCGTCGCCCTTCAGGCTGCCGGCCCAGCTGTCGAAGATCTTCACCACCTCGGCGCCGGCCTTCACCTGTTCGGACAGGTACTCGATCGTGCCCTCGGTGATGCGGTCGATCAGCGCCTCGAAGACCGGGCGGTTTTTGTCCTTGAGCGCGTGGGCGGGCGCCTGGTCGGGCGTGCCCTGCCCGGCGATCATGTAAGTGGCCACGGTCCAGGGCGCGCCGGCGAAGCCGATCAGCGTCGTCTCGGCCGGCAGGTCGCGCGACAGGCGGCGCACGGTCTCGTAGACCGGGTGCAGCGTGTCGTGGATGGCCGAGACCGGGTTCAGCGCGTCGAATTCTCCTTGGGTCGTCACGGTGGTCATCCGCGGGCCTTCGCCGGTGACGAACCACAGGTCGACCCCCAGCGCCTGCGGCAGCAGCAGGATGTCGGCGAACAGGATCGCCGCGTCGAAGCCGTAGCGGCGGATCGGCTGCAGCGTCACCTCGGCGGCAAGCTCGGGGTTGTAGCACAGCGACAGGAAATCCCCCGCCTGCGCGCGGGTGGCCTTGTATTCGGGCAGGTAGCGCCCCGCCTGGCGCATCATCCAGATCGGCGGCGTCGGCAGCGGCTCGCCCGCCAGCGCGCGCAGGATCGTCTTGGTCATGTGCTCGTCCCTTCCCGTGTCGGCAACAGGCGTCCCCCGTCGGGCCACCGGTGTCAAGCTGCGGCTGTAAAGACGGGCATTGTCAGGCTGGCGTGACGGGACTAAGCCTTGGGCATGACGCTCCGTTTGCCCTCCCCCGCCTCGCCGCTGAAGATCGGAACCCGCGGCTCGCCGCTCGCGCTGGCGCAGGCGCACGAGACGCGCGCGCGCCTCGCCGCCGCGTTCGACCTGCCCGAGGCGGCGTTCGAGGTGGTGGTGATCAAGACCACCGGCGACGACCGTTCGATGATCGCCGCGGACCGGCCGCTGAAGGAGATCGGCAACAAGGGGCTGTTCACCAAGGAGATCGAGGAGGCGATGATCGCCGGCCGCATCGACATCGCGGTGCACTCGATGAAGGACATGCCGACCGAGCAGCCCGCGGGGCTGATGCTGGATTGCTACCTGCCGCGCGAGGACACGCGCGACGCGTTCATCTCGCCCCACGTCACCACGATCCACGACCTGCCCACGGGTGCTGTGGTGGGATCGAGCTCGCTGCGGCGGCGGGCGCAGCTGCTGAACCGGCGCGCCGACCTGCGCGTGGTCGAGTTCCGCGGCAACGTTCAGACGCGCCTGAAGAAGCTGCACGACGGCGTAGCGCAGGCGACGTTCCTGGCCATGGCGGGGCTGAACCGGATGAACATGACCGAGGTGCCGAAGACCCCGATCGCGCCCGAGGACATGCTGCCCGCGATCGCGCAGGGCGCCATCGGGATCGAGCGGCGCAGCGACGACGACAGCGCGGCCGAGATGCTGGCGGCGATCCACGACACCCCCACGGCGCAACGGCTGGCGGCGGAACGCGCGTTCCTCGCGCGGCTCGACGGGTCGTGCGACACGCCGATCGCGGGGCTGGCGGAGCTCGACGGCGACACGCTGCGGCTGCGCGGCGAGATCTTGCGCCCCGACGGATCGGAAGCCCAGGCGGGCGAACGCAGCGGGCCGGTGGCCGACGGCGCCGCGATGGGCCGGGACCTCGCCGACGAATTGCTGAGCCGCGCCGGCCCCGGCTTCTTCGACTGGCGCGCCGCCTGAGCGACGCGTGATGGGACGGCGGGCGGGGCGAGGTCCCGGCCGCACGGCCGGGACGAGCGCCGTATCGCCGGCCCCCTCAGACCGTCAGCACCGTCTGCCCGGTCGTCTCGCGCGCTTCCAGCGCGCGCTGCGCGTCGGCCACGTCGTCCAGCGCGAACCGCTGGTCGATGCGGATCTCGACGTCGCCCTTCGCCACCTTGTCGAACAGCGCGGCCGCGATGGCCTGGCAATCCTCGTGTTTCGCGATGTGGGTGAACAGCGTCGGCCGGGTGATCCGCAGGCTGCCCTTCGCCGCCAGCGTCGCGAGGTTGAACGGCGGGACCGGGCCCGACGCGTTGCCGAACGAGATCATCATGCCCAGCGGCTTGAGGCAATCGAGCGAGCCGTCGAACGTGTCCTTGCCCACCGCGTCCATCACCACGTCGACGCCGGCGCCGTCGGTCAGGTCGCGCACCGTCTTGACCCAGTCGCCGTCGCGGTAGTTGACGCAGACGTCGGCGCCGTTCTCCTCGGCCAGGCGGCACTTCTCGTCGGTGCCGGCGGTGCCGATCAGGCGGATGCCCTCGGCGCGCGCCCACTGGCACGCCATCAGGCCGACGCCGCCCGCAGCCGCGTGGAACAGCACCGTGTCGCCGCGCTTGATCGGCGTCGTGCGCTGGAACAGGTAGACCACGGTCATGCCCTTCAGCATCATCGCCGCGCCCTGCTCGAAGCTGATCGCGTCGGGCAGCTTGCAGACCTGCGCGGCGGGCATCACCCGCGCCTCGCAATACGATCCCGGCGGCATCGACGCATAGGCGGCGCGGTCGCCCTCTTTCAGATGAGTCACCCCCTCGCCCACGGCCTCGACCACGCCGGCGCCTTCCATGCCCATCGCGTGCGGCAGCTCGAGCTTGTAGAGCCCGGCGCGCTGGTAGACGTCGATGAAGTTGAGGCCGCAATTCTCGTGGCGGATGCGGATCTCGCCCTTGCCGGGCGCGCCGACCTCGCGATCGACGAACTTGAACTGCTCGGGCCCGCCATGGGCCTCGATGATGACGGTCTTGACCATTGTCCCCTTCACTCCCTCTTGCGCGGCCGCGTCGGGCCGCTTGTCGGTGCGGCCGTGTTCAGCCGACGTTCAGTACGATCTTTCCGATGTGTTCGGAGGATTCCATGCGCGTATGCGCCTTGGCCGCGTCTTCAAGCGCGAAGGCGCGGTCCATGACCGGCGCGACCATGCCCGCCTCCAGCAGCGGCCAGACGTCGGCGCGCAGGGCCTCGGCGATGCGGGCCTTGGCGAGGTCGCTTTGCGGGCGCAGCGTGCTGCCGGTGATGGTCAGGCGGCGCATCATCACCTGGGCGAAGTTCAGCTCGACCTTGGGGCCCTGCAGGAAGGCGATCTGCACCAGACGGCCGTCATCGGCCAGCGCCTTGACGTTGCGCGGGATGTAGTCGCCGCCCACCATGTCCAGGATCAGGTCGGCGCCGCCCTCGGCGCGCAGCACCTCGACGAAGTCCTCGTCGCGGTAGTTGATCGCGCGCTCGGCGCCCAGGGTCTCGCAGGCGGCGCACTTGTCGGCAGATCCGGCGGTGGCGAAGACGCGCGCGCCGAAATGGCGGGCGAGCTGGATCGCCGTCGTGCCGATCCCCGACGAGCCGCCGTGCACCAGGAACCGCTCGCCGGCCTTCAGGCCGCCGCGCATGAAGACGTTCGACCAGACGGTGAAGAAGGTTTCCGGCAGGCAGGCGGCCTCGCGCAGGTCCATGCCGTCGGGCACGGGCAGGCAATGCGCGGCACGGGTGGCCACGTATTCGGCGTAGCCGCCTCCCGGCAGCAGCGCGCAGACCGTGTCGCCCACCCTGGGCCAGTCGACGCCGTCGCCCACCGCGTGCACCTCGCCCGCGGCCTCGAGCCCAGGCAGGTCGGACGCGCCGGGCGGCGGCGCGTAGGCGCCCGCGCGCTGCAGCGCGTCGGGACGGTTCACGCCGGCATGGGCGACGCGGATCACCACCTGCCCGTGGCCGGGCCGGGGGATCGGGCGCTCGCATTCCGTCAGGACCTCGGGGCCGCCCGGTTTCGAGATCTCGACCGCGCGCATCGTGTCAGGCATTCGCTCTCTCCCTGTCCGGCGCGACCATGGCGCATCGCCCGCGCGACCTCAATGCCCCGGGGGCGGCCGGCTTGTCAGCCGCGGGGCGGCATGCCGCCGGGCATGTCGGCGTCGCGCCGGGGCGCGCGGATGCGCGAAGCCAACCATTCCGGCCCGGCCATCAGGCCGCGGGTCAGGGGGTTCTTGCGCATCTGCGCCTTGAAGCCCTCGATCCGCATGACGTCGTCGATGCGCCGGTCGAGGAAGGCCCAGGTGGCGTCGCTGTCGATCGAATCGTCGCCCAGCCAGTAGAGGACGGTGGACGAGTAGACGCCGGACAGCGTCGCGCGCTTGGAGTACCAGTTGAGGTCCTGCGAGGTGTCGCCCAGCGCGGTCCAGATCCGGTCGGCGGTGCCCCAGATCAGCTTCGCCCCGTCGGCGGCGTGCATCGGCAGCGCGAACAGCGTCGTGCCGCGGCGCACCACCTCGCGATCCTGCGCGGCCTCGATCCGGGCGCGCACGGCGAAGGCCACGCGGTCGCGGAAGCGCATGTCGCCGAGATCGGTCTCGGCGATGCGGGCGGCCATGGCGTCGTCGCCGCGGCGGTGGAAGGCGATCGCGAGGTCGAGAGCGCCGCGCGGGTAGAGGCCGCGCGCCACGGTGGGGTCGATGTCGGCGTCGCGGGCGGCGGCGCGGAAGGTCTCCTCGGACCAGCCGTCGAAGGGCACGTGCGTCAGCGCCGCGTCGAGCAGCCTGTCCTGGGGATTGTCGGTCATGGCGCGTCTCCTGGCGGTGAATGTCGGCCCGGGCGTCGGTGTTTGCCGGTGTCTGTCCGGGACTGGACAAGTTAGCCTGTGATTGCTATACGGCCACCTCCTGCAATTCCTTGCAACTCGAACCTAGAAAGGTGGTGACAACCACATGCAGGTCAGTGTTCGCGACAACAATGTCGATCAGGCGCTTCGTGCCCTGAAGAAGAAGCTGCAGCGCGAAGGCGTGTTCCGCGAAATGAAGCTCAAGCAGCATTTCGAGAAACCGTCCGAGAAGAAGGCCCGCGAGAAGGCGGAGGCGATTCGCCGCGCCCGCAAGCTCGCGCGCAAGAAGGCTCAGCGCGAAGGGATGCTTTGAGCCCGCGCCAGCCGATTTGACGCTGAAAACGACGACGACCCCCGGGGCGAGAGCCCGCCGGGGGTTTGTCATTTTCGGGGGGTGGTTTTCGTGGTGCGCGGGCGCGGGATGCGTCCCCCGGAAACGGAAACGGCCCCGTCGCGGGGGCGATCGGGGCCGTCTGGATGTGCGCGGGGCGGGGTCCGCCGGTCGCGGCTCAGCCCGGTCCCATCATGAAGCAGGTCACCTGCCGCGCCTGAAGCCGGCGACACGCCAGTTCGGCGGTGTCGCGGGACAGACCGTGAAAGGTCGCGTCGAAGCCCTGGTTGCTGTGCACCACCTTGCGCAGCGCGCCGTCGAGCGTCGCGGTCTCGGACAGGGCGGTGCGCAGCAGGATCTTCTCGGCGGCGAAGCGGCTGCCGTAGCGGCCCAGGTTGATGCCCCAGTGCCGTCCGCCCGAGGTCGACAGGCGGGTGACGACCTCTTCGTCGCGCGCGGGCGTCGCCGTGTCGCGCAGCGCGGCGATCGAGACCGGGCGCAGGACGGGCGTGGTGATCGCGGGTGCCTCGGCCACCTCGACCGTTTCGGTCGCAGTTTCGGCCACGGCGTCGGTCACGGTCCCGGCGGCGGGTGCGCTGCCGGCGACGGCCTCGGGCGCGGGGTCCACAGTCGTGTCGAGCGCGGCGAGTTCCACCGCTTCGGCCACCGCCTCGGCGGGAACGGCGTCGGTGGCGGTTGTGTCGGCCGCCGGCTCCATCGGGGCCGAGGCCATCTGCACGCCCTCGACCAGAGTCTCGATGTCGGTCTGCAGGGCGGCGACGACGGGCGCGACCGCCTGCTCCATCCCGGGCCGCGCGAAGGGGCGCAGGCTGCGGGTCACGGCGGCGCGGGCCACGCGGATGGTCTTGGCCTGCTCGCCCGCGGTCGGGTTCACGCCATGCGCCAGCAGCACGTCGCCGGAATTGCCCAGGTAGGGCGGCTTGGCGGGGCGGTGCAGCGCCACATGGGTACCCGCGCGCTGGAAACCGAGGTCCATCAGCTTGGCCACCTCGGCGTTGCGCGACGCGGTCGAGTTGCCGCCGAAGACCGTGGTGATGATCCGCTCGCTGCCGCGCTCGGCCGAAGCGACGAGGTTGAAGCCCGCCGCGCGGGTGTAGCCCGTCTTGATCCCGTCGGCGCCGGCGTAGTCGCGCAGGAAACGGCGGTTGGTGTGGTAGACCGTCTTGATCCCCGCATCCGCCGCCTCGCGCGAGAAGAGGTTGTAGTATTCCGGGTAGTCGTAGAGCACGTGGCGCCCGAGAATGGTCATGTCGCGCGCGGTCGACAGGTGCCCTTCCTCGGTCAGGCCGTGCATGTTCTTGAACGTGGTGTTGGTCATGCCCAGCGCCTTGGCGGTGCGGTTCATCCGCCGGGCGAAGGCCGCCTCGGAGCCGGAGATCGCCTCGCCGATGGCGGTGGCGGCGTCGTTGGCCGATTTCACCGCGGCCGCGCGCACGAGGTAGCGCAGCTTGATCTGCTGGCCGGTGCGCAGGCCCAGTTCCGACGGCGGCTCGGCCGCCGCGTTGCGCGACACCGTGACCAGCGTGTCCATCGAGATCTCGCCGTTCTGCACCGCCTCGAATGCGATGTAGAGCGTCATCATCTTGGTGAGCGATGCGGGGTGAAGCCGGGTGTCGGCGTTGTGCGCGTGCAGCACCTCGCCGTTGCGCGCATCCATGACCATCGCCGCGTACGGGGCGGCCGCCGCCCCGATCGGCGCGATCAGCACCATCCACACGATCGCGATGATATACAGGCCGGGCCGGCCCGTCTGCCAGTGACGTCCCGTCATGATTTCTGCCTTCTCTGCCTCGTCCCGCCAGGGTTGATCCCAGGTCGGGTCTCCTGCGCCGGTCATTGTTGACCGATCTTGATTAAGCGGACGTTAACATGGCTGTGTCTTGGCGGGAAGCACGCAATGCGGCGCGACGCGGGCGGTGGTCCCGGCGCCACAGCGTATCTTGTGCCGGTCGCAGCGACATCCCCATGATCAGGCGACACCGCCGGGATCTTGTGGATCCTGATTGCCGCGTTTTCAGGCCAATCGCTCAACCAAGGCGGGTAAATCGGCCAGCGTGTCGATTTCGTGGAACTTTTCGCTGACCGGCGCGTCGGCTTTCTCCAGCGCCCAGCCGAGGTCGTGCGGCACGAAGACCCCGTGACCGCCCGCCGCGACCGCCGGCACCACGTCGGATTTCATCGAATTGCCCACCATCATCGCCGCCGCGACCCCGCCGGGCAGCGCGCCGAAGATGCGGGCGTAGGTCTCGGGGCGCTTGTCCGAGACGATCTCGACCGCGTCGAACAGCTCTCCCAGCCCGGACTGGGCCAGCTTGCGCTCCTGATGCAGAAGGTCGCCCTTGGTGATCAGAACCACGCGATGATCGCCCGCCACTGCCTCGACCGCCTCGCGGGCGTGGGGCAGCAGTTCGATCGGGTGGTCGAGCATCTCGCGCCCGGCGGCGAGCAGGTCCGATATGACGGACGCCGGTACGCGCCCGTCGGTGACTTCGATCGCGGTCTCGATCATCGACAGCACGAAGCCCTTCACGCCGAACCCGTAATGGCCGATGTTGCGCCGCTCGGCTGCCAGCAGCCGGGTCTCGAGGTCGTGCCCCTCGACATGGTCGGCCAGCAGCGCGGCGAATCGATCCTGCGTCAGCTTGAAGAATTTCTCGTTGTGCCAAAGGGTATCGTCGGCATCGAATCCGATTGTCGTCAAGTTTCGCGCCATTTCTTCCCGCCTCGCCGGTGATGCCCCCCTTTTCGCACTGCGCCCACAGGTTATATAGGGGTTCCGGAACCACCATCATCCGGCCGGGACATTTCCACGGCCGCACAGCCGCCACCGGGCAAAGACGAAGGCAAGGCATGGACGCGACCCGCACGACGATGGCCAAGATGGCCGGCACGCCCACGCCGGGCGATCCGGGTGACGCCACCGGTGTGGCCGTCGACACCCGGCCCAAGACGAAACGCCCGCCTCTCTACAAGGTGCTGCTGCTGAACGACGACTACACCCCGATGGAGTTCGTCGTGCACGTGCTCGAGCGGTTCTTCGGCATGACCCACGCCCAGGCGTTCGAGGTGATGCTGACCGTGCACAAGAAGGGCGTTGCGGTCGTCGGCGTGTTCAGTCACGAGATCGCCGAGACCAAGGTCGGCCAGGTGATGGACTTCGCCCGCCGGCACCAGCACCCGCTGCAATGCACGATGGAAAAGGAATAGGCGCCGCGCGCCGCCCATGTCCAACCCCGACCGCCAGACCGCCGACCGGCTGAGCCATGCGATGGCCGCCGGGTTGAGCCTGCCGCCCGAGCGGCGCATCGCGCTCTTCGCCCCGCCGATCGAATCCCCCCTGCCGCCCGTCGAGCCCGAACGCTGCACCATCGTGCAGCCGGTGAAGCCCGACCACGACCTGTGGCGCGACCGCGGTATGGCCGTCGAGACCGCGCTGGACGGCACCTTCGCCGCCAGCATCGTCACCCTGCCCCGCGCCCGCGACCTGGCGCAGGACCGCATCGCCCGCGCCGAGGCCGCCACGCCCGGCGGGCTGGTGGTGGTCGAGGGCGCCAAGACCGACGGGGTCGAGGCGATCGTGAAGGCGCTGGGACAGGAACTGGGCGAGGCGCTGCACGGCCCCGTCTCGAAGGCGCACGGCAAGGTCGTGTGGTTCGAGGCCTCGGACAAGCTGGCGCACTGGATCCGCCCCGACATGGAAGCGAACGCCGGGGGCGACATGACCGCGCCGGGCATCTTCTCGGCCGATGGCGCGGATGCGGGATCGCGGGCGCTGGTCGAGGCGCTGCCCGCAAAGCTGCCCGACCGCGTGGCCGACCTGGGCGCCGGCTGGGGATGGCTCGCGCGCGAGATCCTGGCCCGCGGGGTGTCCGAGCTTCACCTCGTCGAGGCGGACCTGCGCGCGCTCGACTGCGCGCGGGCCAACATCGACGATCCGCGTGCGCAGTTCCACTGGGCCGACGCCACCGCGTGGGAGCCCGAGACCCCGCTGGAGGGCGTGGTGATGAACCCGCCGTTCCATGCCGGGCGCAAGGGCGATCCGTCCATCGGCAAGGCGTTCATCGCCGCCGCCGCGCGGATGCTGGGACCGCGCGGGCAGCTTTGGCTGGTCGCCAACCGGCACCTGCCCTACGAGCCGGCCCTGACGGCCGCGTTCCGCGACACCACCGAGCTGGGCGGAGACGCCCGGTTCAAGATCCTGCACGCAGCCCGGCCGATCCCGGCCGGGCGCGGCCGGACCACCGGGACAACAGGCCGAGGCTGAGATGAGCTTTTCCGTAGAAGGCAAGACCGCGATCGTCACCGGCGCGGCCAACGGCGTCGGGCTGGCCATCGCGCGGCACTTCGCCGCCAAAGGCGCCAACGTCATGTTCGCCGACATCGACGAGGACCGCCTGATCAAGGAATGCGGCGAGCGCGAGGACGGCGACGCGATGCGCTACTTCGCCGGCGACCTGCGCGAGCGGCTGACCATGGCGAACCTGCTGTCGGCCACGCTGGACGCGTTCGACCGGGTCGACATCCTCGTCAACGGGTCGCGGCAGATGCTGACCTCGGACGCGCTGGACCTCGACGACACCTCGATCGAGCTGATGCTGTCGCAGAACATGATGACCGCCCTGCGGCTGAGCCAGCTGGTCGCCAAGCGCATGATCAAGCAGGCCGAGGGGCAGGAGGGCGGCCAGGTGGGCGCCATCGTCAACCTGTCCTCGATCGCGGCGCGGCGCACGCATCCGTCGCTGCTGGGCTACTCGATCTCCTGCGCGGCGATGGACCAGATGACGCGCGGCATGGCCGTGGCGCTGGCGCCCGAGCGGATCCGCGTGAACGCGGTGGCCTTCGGGTCGGTCATGTCGACCAGCCTAAAGGACACGCTGCGCGACAACCGAGACTACCGGTCCGACATCGAGGATCACACGCCGCTGGGCCGCATCGCGGGTCCGGGCGAGCTGGCCGAGGCGGTGCAGTTCCTGACCTCGGAAAGCGCGGGTTTCATGACGGGGCAGATCATCACCGTCGACGGCGGCCGCACGCTGGTCGACCCGGTGGCGGCACCGGCGCACTAGTCGACGGCAGCGGGACGGCGCGCCGCGTTGCGATGCGCGCCGGCTGCATCTAGGGTGTCGCCGAACAGCAGGGTTGCCCACATGAAAGACGTCTTCGACAGCGAGAAAGCCCGCGCGGCGGCCTGGTTCCGCGCGTTGCGCGACCAGATCGTGGCGGCGTTCGAGGGGCTGGAGGACAGCCACGACACCGGGCCCTTCGCCGACGCCGAACCGGGCCGGTTCGAGGTGACGCGCACCAGCCGGACGTCGGACGACGGCTCGGACGCGGGCGGCGGGCTGATGAGCGTGATGCGCGGCGGCCGGGTCTTCGAGAAGGTCGGCGTCAACGTCTCCGAGGTCTACGGCACGCTGGGCGAGGCGGCGCAGAAGGCGATGGCCGCGCGCGGCATCCCGGGCATGGACAGCGATCCGCGCTTCTGGGCGTCCGGCATCAGCCTGGTGGCCCACATGCAGAACCCGCATTGCCCGGCGGTGCACATGAACACGCGGATGTTCTGGACACCGCATGCCTGGTGGTTCGGCGGCGGGTCGGACCTGAACCCGTGCCTCGAGTACGACGAGGACACGGCGCATTTCCACGCCACCCAGAAGGCGCACCTGGATCCGCACGGCGCGGATCACTACCCGAGGCTCAAGGCCTGGGCGGACGAGTATTTCTACATCCCCCACCGGAAGCGGGCGCGCGGCGTCGGCGGCATCTTCATGGACGACCGCAACTCGGGCGACTGGGAGGCGGATTTTGCGCTGACGCAGGATATCGGCCGGGCCTTCCTGCCGGCCTACCTGCCGCTGGTCGAGAAGCGGCGCGTTCAGGATTTCACCGAGGCCGACAAGGACGCGCAGCTGGTCCACCGGGGTCTCTATGCCGAGTACAACCTGGTCTACGACCGGGGGACCAAGTTCGGGCTGGCCACGGGGCACGACGCCAACGCCGTGCTGATGAGCCTGCCGCCGCTGGCCAAGTGGGCCTGAGGACCGAATGCGCGTGTCCCACGATGGGACATCCCTGCGCCCTAGAGAAATCAATGGCTTGCAGAGACGGATTCACAAAGCGTTAGGATCCGGAGCGGGGGTGGAGCCTCCGTCGGGCCGGGTGCCGGTGCGCAGAAGGGGGCCTCCGGCGGGGATATTTGCGGACCAACGAAGCCTGCGGGGCGGGGAGGTGTCGGGCGTGGGCGATGTGGGCTCAGGCGTCGCGCCACGCGCCGGGGGCGAGGCCGTCGAGGGTCCAGTCGCCCACGGACCAGCGCACCAGCCGCAGGCAGGGCAGGCCCACATGCGCCACCATGCGGCGCACCTGCCGGTTGCGGCCCTCGGTGATGGTCAGTCGCAGCCAGGCGTCGGGCACGGACTTGCGGTAGCGCACCGGCGGGTCGCGGGGCCAGAGGTCGGGCGGGGCGATCGCCTCGGCCTGCGCGGGGCGCGTCGGGCCGTCCTTGAGCGTGACGCCGTCGCGCAGCGCGGCGAGTTGCGCGTCGGTGGGCGTGCCCTCGACCATCACGAGGTAGGTCTTGGGGCGCTTGAACCTGGGCGAGGCGATGCGCGCCTGCAGCTTGCCGTCGTCGGTGAGGATCATCAGCCCTTCGGAATCGCGGTCGAGGCGGCCGGCGGGGTAGACGCCCGGCACGTCGATGTAATCCGACAGGGTGGCGCGCGGGCTGCCCTCGGTCCCGCGGTCGGTGAATTGCGACAGCACGTTCATCGGCTTGTTGAACAGGATCACGCGGGTCATCGGGGCTGCCGGCGCTCGGCGAAGAAGGCGCGCAGCAGGGCGGCCGAAGGCTCGGCCGCGATGCCGTCGTAGATCTCGGGCGCGTGGTGGGCCTGGGGGTGGGCGAAGACGCGCGCGCCGTGGGCCACGCCGCCGGATTTCGGATCGGCCGCGCCGTAATAAAGCCGCCGGATGCGCGCGGCGGCGATGGCGGCGGCGCACATGGCGCACGGCTCGAGCGTGACGTACAGGTCGAAGCCCGCCAGCCGTTCCTGCCCCAGTTCGGCGCAGGCGGCGCGGATCGCCAGCATCTCGGCATGGGCGGTGGGGTCGTTCAGCTCACGCGTGCGGTTTCCGGCGGCGGCCAGAATACCGGAAGGGCCGACCAGCACCGCGCCCACGGGTACCTCGCCGCGCGCGGCGGCGGCGCGGGCCTCGTCCAGCGCGCGGTCCATATGAGAGGTGAAGCCCATGCGCCCCCTATAGCGCCGGGGCCGGGCAATCCGAACCCCCTTCTTTCGGCCGCCCGGATGCTCTAAAGCGCGAAGGATGACCGATACGCCCCCCAAGTCGTCGACGCCGAAACCGGCCCCGAAATCGCCGCCGGGCGACCGAATCGCCAAGGTGATCGCCCGCGCCGGCATCGCCTCGCGCCGCGAGGCCGAGCGGCTGGTCGAGGAAGGGCGCGTCACCGTCAACGGCAAGATCGTCGACCGCGCCGCGCTGAACGTGACCGAGAAGGATACCGTCGCGGTGGACGGCAAGCCGCTGGACGCACCGGCCGCGCCGCGGCTGTGGCTGTACCACAAGCCCACGGGGCTGGTGACCACGACGAAGGACGAACAGGGCCGGCCGACGATCTACGACGACCTGCCCGACGACCTGCCCCGCGTCATGAGCATCGGGCGGCTGGACCTCAATTCCGAGGGGCTGCTGCTGCTGACCAACGACGGCGGCATCAAGCGGCGGCTCGAGCTGCCCTCGACCGGGTGGCTGCGGCGCTACCGGGTGCGGGTGAACGGCCGGCCGACGGACGCGATGCTCGAGCCCCTGCGCACCGGGCTGGTGGTCGACGGGCAGCGGTTCCAGCCGATGGTGGTGGCGATCGACCGCCAGCAGGGTGCCAACGCCTGGCTGACCGTGGGCCTGCGCGAGGGCAAGAACCGCGAGGTGCGCCGCGCGATGATCGATATCGGGCTGACGGTGAACCGGCTGATCCGGGTGTCCTACGGGCCGTTCCAGCTGGGCCAACTGAAATCGGGCGAGGTGCAGGAGGTGCGCGGCCGGGTGCTGCGCGACCAGCTGGGGCTGGAGCCCGAGAAGGACGACACCGGCACCGCGAAGGCGCGCAAGCCCGGGCCGCGCCGGCAGGTGACGCGGGCGCCGCGCAAGCCCCCGAAGCGTTAAGGCCGCGTTAACAAACCCTTGTTTTGACCGGACCTTGCCCCGATTTCGCCCGGTTTCGCCGGAATCCTCGGGGCATGGCTATCACGATCATCGCACTCAGCACGGCGCTCTTCTCTGGCTACCTGGTCCTGACCGGGCTACCGGGGGTCGTGCGCGACACCGCCCGGCTTGTCGCCGGCACGCTGGGCGCGCGGGACGGCCGTGCCTCGGGGCTGGCCTTCGCGGCGCTGTGGCTGATGATCTTCTCGCTGGGCATGGCATGAAGGTGGGCGCGCTGTCCCTGCCGCGGCTGGCGCTGCGCTCCGAGGCGCGCAGCGACGCGGTGGTCGAGTCGCGGCTGGGCTGCCTGCTGCTGGCGGCGCTGCCGCTGGTGGTCTGGGCGCTGCACGGCTCGCGCCCGATGCAGCTGAGCGCGCTGATGCTGGCGGTTCTGCTGATCCTGGCGGTGCGGCTGATCGCGCGCGGCCAGCGGGTCGCCCGGGCCTATGCCGCCGCACGGGTGGCGGCGGCGCCGCGGATCCCGCGCAAGATCCTGGGCACCCTGCTGATCGGGTTCGTCACCTTCGCGCTGGCGCTGCACCGGTTCGACGCGGCGGGAATCGCGGCGTTGACGGGCCTGCTGGCCTGCGTGCTGTCGCTGGTCGCCTTCGGGCCGGACCCGCTGCGTGACAAGCGCGCCGCCGACGCCGCGGTCGACGAGGCCGAGGCCGCGCGCCGGCCGGTGCTGATCGCGCTCGAATCGGCGTTGGCGGATGCCGAGGCGCGGGTGATCTCGCTGGACGACAAGCTGCTGGCGCACGAGACGACGGCCTTCGCCGACCACGTGGCAGCGACGCTGCACCGCGCCGCGCGGCAGGACCGGGGGCGAGTCGCCCGGATGCAGCCGCAGCTGGATCTTCTGATCGGGCGGCTGGCGGCCGAGGTCGCGCGCCTGGAAGAAGGCGATCGCGGCCCCTTCGCGGCGCGCCGCTACTGCGCCCGCCTGGCGCTGATGCGCGAGGCGGTCGACGACTGGGTGTCCGAGGCGGCCGAGCACGCCGCGGGACCCGAATCGCCCGACGGACAGCACCGCCGCGGCGGAGCGACGCTGGCCGCCTGAAGCAGCCCGACGTGCGGCACGTCTGCATCGCGCGACCGCCGCGTGCCGGCGCCACTGGCAAGCGGGGCCGGGAATCCCTACGTTCAGGACGGTGACGCGTCCAGGGAGTCTCGGGTGTCCGGCAAGGGCCTACGCAAAACGACATACGTGCTGTTGATCCTGCTTCTGTTCGGCGTGACGTCGGGCGTGATCGGGGGGCTTTAGGCATGGCGCGGCGCTACGGCGGCCGCCACAGCCCCGGCGGGGCGGACCCGGCGCAGTCCGGGCGCGTCGGCGTGCCGCCGCGCGTTGATCCGGTGGGCGCGCGGTCGAACGTGATGTTCCTGCCGCCTGTGGTGCTGGCCTTCACCTCGCTCGGCGCGGGTGCCGCGGGATTCGCCGCGGGGCTGGTCGGCGCAGGGGCGCTGCTGCTGGGCGCGTGGCTGTTGCGCGACGGGCTGCGCGCCGAGGCGGCCTACGCGCACCGCGCGATCGCCCGCCGCCCGGCGCTGCCGCGCAAGATGCTGGCGGCGGTGTCCTGCGGGCTGGGAACCGCGATCGCGGCCTGGACCTCGGACCCCGGGCTGGTGGCGCCGGTGCTGTTCGGCGCCTGCGCCACCGCGCTGCACCTGGGCGCCTTCGGGCTGGACCCGATGCGCGACAAGGGGCTGGCCGGCGACACGCTGCACGGCAAGCGCGTCGCCCGCGTGGTGGACGAGGCCGAGGCGCACCTGGCGGATCTGGCCGCCGCGGCGCGCAGCCTGGGCGACCGCGACATCGAGGCGCGGATCGAGCGGCTGGCCGCCACCGTGCGCGACATGATCCGGCAGGTGGAAAAGGACCCGCGCGACCTGACCGCCGCGCGGCGCTATCTGGGCGTCTACCTGATCGGCGCGCGCGACGCGGCGCAGAAATACGCCGCACTCGACCCGCGCACCCGGGCGGGCGGCGCGCGCGACGATTTCCTGCGGTTGCTGACCGACCTCGAGGCGTCGTTCGGCAAGAAGACCCAGACCCTGCTGCTGGAGGACACCACCGCGCTGGAGGTCGAGATCGACGTGCTGCGCGACCGGCTGCGGCGCGAGGGCGTCGCGATGGAACCATGAGGCGCCGCGCATGATCCGACCTATGACACGCCCGCCGAAAAAGGCACACTCGCATTGCATCGCATGAGGTTTCCGCATGTCCGACAAGACCCGTGACCAAGCCAGGACCGACGCCGCGCTGGTCGAGCAGCTGACCGCGCGGCCGCTGCCCGAGCCCACGCCGGGCGACGCGGTGCCCCCGCTTGACGGCGCCGACCCCGAGACCGGCGCCGCGATCCGCCGCCGGATGGCCGAGATCGACCTGCGCGACACCAATTCCATCGTCGCCTTCGGGTCGGCAGCGCAATCGCAGCTGCAGCAGATCAGCCAGTCGATGCTGTCCGAGGTCCGCAACAAGGACATAGGCCCTGCCGGTGACGGGCTGCGCGACATCGTGGCGACGATCCGCGGCTTCTCGATCTCGGAACTCGACGCGCGGCGCAGCCGCAGCTGGTGGGAGAAGCTGGTCGGCCGCGCCGCGCCGCTAGCCAAGTTCAAGGCCCGCTACGAGACCGTGCAGGCGCAGATCGACGCGATCACCGACGACCTGCTGCGCCACGAGCACCAGCTGCTGAAGGACATCAAGTCGCTGGACCTGCTCTACGAGAAGACGCTGGATTTCTACGACGAACTGGCGCTCTACATCGCGGCCGGACAGGCCCGGCTGGACGAGGTCGACGCGACCGAGATTCCGGCCGCGCAGGCCGAGGTGGATTCCGCTGCCGAAGAGGACAAGATGATGCGCGCGCAGGAGCTGCGCGACCTGCGCGCCGCGCGCGACGATCTGGACCGGCGGATCCACGACCTGCGGCTGACGCGGCAGGTGACGATGCAGTCGCTGCCGTCGATCCGCATGGTGCAGGAGAACGACAAGAGCCTGGTGACGCGCATCAACTCGACCCTCGTGAACACCGTGCCGCTGTGGGAGACGCAGCTGGCGCAGGCGGTGACGCTGCAACGCTCGCGCGAGGCGGCCGAGGCGGTGCGCGACGCGTCGGACCTGACCAACGACCTGCTGACCGCGAACGCCGCGAACCTGCGCGAGAGCAACGCCATGATCCGCGCCGAGACCGAGCGCGGCGTGTTCGACATCAAGGCGATCCGCAAGGCCAACGACGATCTCGTCGCCACGATCGAGGACAGCCTGCGCATCGCCGACGAGGGGAAGGCCAACCGCGCCGAGGCCGAGGCCGAGCTGCAGAAGATGGAGGCCGAGCTGCGCACCGCGCTGGCGCAGGCCAAGGCCGGCGGCAGCGGCGCGCCGACGACGGGACGCCCCGCGCGATGAACATGACCCGGCACGCCTGCACCATCGGCCTGACCGCGCTGCTGGCGCTGGGTGCCTGCACGCAGAGCGCCATGGCGCCGCGCGAAAGCGCCGTGTCGCCCGCGCCGCGTCCGGCCGGTCTGCGTCCGCCGGCGCCACCGCCGGCGCCCGAGGCCGCCGCTCCGACGGGCCCGTCGGCCAACAGCCGCGCGCTGGCGGCCTACTATGCCCGCGTGCAGGCCGACCTGCTGGCGCGCGGCCTGATGCGCACCGACGGCGGCGGGCCGGACACGCAGTTCACCGACACGATGCTGGTGCGCAACTTCGAGGCGATCGCCCTGCGCGAGGAATACGCCCGCGGCGAGGGGCTGGTGCCGTCCGAGGGCGAGGACAGCGTGATCAAGAAATGGGTCGGCCCGGTGCGGATCGCGCCCGAGTTCGGCGCCTCGGTGCCGCCGGACCGGCGGGTGAGCGACCGCAACGACCTGATCGTCTACGCGCGCCGGCTGGCGGCGATCACCGGGCACCCGATCTCGGTCAGCGACCGCGATCCGAATTTCCACGTGCTGTTCGTGGGCGAGGACGACCGCCGGGACATCGTGCCGCGCATCCGCGCGCTGGTGCCCGACGCCTCGGCCCGCACGCTGCAGCTGTTCGACGACCTGCCGCGCTCGATCCACTGCCTGGTGATCGCGTTCTCGGACCGGCCGGGCAGCTACGAATACGCCAACGCGATCGCGGTGATCCGCGCTGAGCATCCCGACCTGCTGCGCCAGTCCTGCATCCACGAGGAGATCGCGCAGGGGCTGGGCCTGGCCAACGACAGCCCGCGCGCGCGGCCGTCGATCTTCAACGACGACGACGAGTTCGCGCTGCTGACCGACCACGACGCGATGCTGCTGGAAATCCTCTACGATCCCGCGCTGCGCCCCGGCATGACCCCGGAGCAGGCGCTGCCCATCGTCCGCCGCCGCGCGACCGAGCTGGTCGAGGCCGGCGGCACCTGAAGGAGCGAGAGCCATGAGCCTGTGGAACTTCGTGTCGGGCCAGTTCATCGACGTGATCGAGTGGACCGACGACAGCCGCGACACGCTGGTCTGGCGCTTCGACCGCCACGGCAACGAGATCAAGTACGGCGCCAAGCTGACCGTCCGCGAGGGCCAGGCGGCGGTCTTCGTGCACGAGGGGCAGCTGGCGGACGTGTTCACGCCGGGTCTCTACATGCTCGAGACCAACAACATGCCGGTGATGACCACGCTTCAGCACTGGGATCACGGCTTCCGCTCGCCCTTCAAGTCCGAGGTCTACTTCGTCTCGACCGCGCGGATGACGAACCTGAAATGGGGCACCAAGAACCCGGTGATGCTGCGTGACCCGGAATTCGGACCCGTGCGCATCCGCGCCTTCGGGACCTACGCGGTCAAGGTGGCCGATCCGGGCCTGTTCCTGACCGAGATCGTGGGCACCGACGGGCAGTTCACCGCGGACGAGATCACCTTCCAGATCCGCAACGTGATCGTGCAGGAGTTCTCGCGCGCGATCGCCGCGTCCGGCATCCCGGTGCTGGACATGGCCGCGAACACCGCCGAGGTGGGCAAGCTGGTGGCCGACGCGATCGACCCGGTGATCCGGCAATACGGGCTGAGCCTGCCCGAGCTCTACATCGAGAACATCTCGCTGCCCCCGGCGGTCGAGAAGGCGCTGGATGCGCGCACCTCGCGCGGGATCGCCGGCAACCTCGACGAGCACCTCAAGTGGAAGGCGGCCGAGGCGATGGGCCGCGGCGGCGCGGTCGACCAGTCGATGGGCATGGGCATGGGCGCGGGTCTGGGCATGCAGATGGGTCACCAGATGGGCCAGGCGGTGCAGCCGGGGCCCTGGGGATCGCGCCCGGGCGCCGCACCCGTCCCGCCACCGCCCCCGCCGGTCGAGCATGTCTGGCACATCGCCGAGGCCGGGCAGACGCGCGGGCCGTATTCCAAGGCCGATCTGGGCCGCATGGCCGCCGAGGGCGGCCTGACGCGCGAGACGCATGTCTGGACGCCCGGGCAGGACGGCTGGCTGCGCGCGGGCGCGGTGGACGAGCTGGTGCAGCTGTTCACCATCCTGCCGCCGCCCCCGCCGCCGGCCTGATCCGCCTTGACCGCCTGACATGATCGAGGAGCACCGCTTTCCCTGCGACACCTGCGGCGCGGACATGCGGTTCTCGCCCAAGGATGCCCGGCTGGTCTGCGACCATTGCGGGGCGCGCTCGGACATCGCCGGTCCCGGACCGTGGGAAGGCGGCATCCGCGAGATCGACTTCAAGGCCGCGCTCGACAACCTGCTGCCGCTGCAGGAGATCGAGGAAACCCGCGTCAGCCGCTGCCCCAACTGCGCCGCCGAGGTCGAGTTCGACCCGGCGCTGCACGCCGCCGAATGCCCCTTCTGCGCGACGCCCGTGGTCACCGACACCGGCACCAACCGTCATATCAAACCGCGCGGCGTGCTGCCCTTCGCGCTGGACGCGGACGCGGCGCAGACGGCGATGACCGACTGGCTGGGCAGCCTGTGGTTCGCGCCGTCGGGGCTGCAGGCCTACGCGCGCAAGGGGCGCCGGCCGCAGGGCATCTACGTGCCCTACTGGACCTTCGACGCGCACACCGAAAGCGACTACGCCGGCGAGCGCGGCACCGTCTACTGGGAGACGCGCAGCGTGATGCGCGACGGCAAGCGCCAGACGCAGCGCGTCGCCAAGGTGCGCTGGCGGCACGTCCGCGGCCACGTGACGAAATGGTTCGACGACGTGCTGGTGCTGGCCTCGCACGCGCTGCCGCAGCGCTTTACCGACGCGCTGGAACCGTGGGACCTGGCGGCGCTGGAACCTTACCGGCCCGAGTTCCTGTCGGGCTTCCGCGCCGAGGCCTACCAGGTGGACCTGGACGAGGGCTTCGTCCGCGCGCGCCAGAAGATGGACGCGGCGATCGCGCAGGCGGTGAAGTTCGACATCGGCGGCGACCGGCAGCGCATCCACCGGGTCGACACGCAGGTCTCGGACGTGACGTTCAAGCACGTGCTGCTGCCCGTCTGGATGGCGGCCTACAAGTATCGCGGCGAAAGCTACCGCTTCGTCGTGAACGGCCGGACCGGGCGGGTGCAGGGCGAACGACCCTGGTCGACGATCAAGATCGCGCTGGCGGTGATCGCGGGGCTGATCGTGGCGGCCGTGATCGGCTTCTTCGCCGGGCGGTAGCCCCCTTGCCCGTCCGCGCCCCGGCGGGCACGATGCGGCCGAAACGCGCCGGCCGGCGCCCGACACGCCATGACAGGAGCCCCCAGATGATCCTTTGCTGCGGCGAGGCGCTGATCGACATGCTGCCCCGCGAAACCGCCGAGGGAGAGCCCGCCTTCGCCCCGCATCCCGGCGGATCGGTCTTCAACACCGCCATCGCGCTGGGGCGCCTCGGCGCGCCGGCGGGCTGGTTCGGCGGGCTGTCCTCGGACCTGTTCGGCACCATGCTCGACCGCGCGCTGGCCGAGTCGCAGGTGGACACCGCGCTGGCCGTGCGCAGCGGACGGCCCACCACGCTGGCCTTCGTGACGCTGACCGATGGGCACGCGCGCTATGCCTTCTACGACGAGAACACCGCCGGGCGCATGCTGACGCCCGAGGACATGCCGGCGCCCGGCGCGGACGTGCGCGCGCTGTTCTTCGGCGGCATCAGCCTGGTCGCCGAGCCTGCCGCCGACGCGCTGGCGTCGTTCTGCGAGAACGCGGGCGACCGGGTCGTGATGCTCGACCCCAACATCCGCGCGGGCTTCGTCACAGACGAGACGGGCTATCGCGCGCGGCTGGCGGGGATGCTGGCGCGCGCCGACATCGTCAAGCTGTCCGACGAGGACATGGAATGGCTGAACGTCACGCCCGCGGACCTTCTGGGGCTGGGTGCGGCACTGGTGGTCGTCACCAAGGGCGCCGACGGGGTCGAGGCGCACCTGCAGAACGAGGTGCTGCGCGTCCCCGCGCGCCCCGTGACGGTGGTCGACACGGTGGGCGCGGGCGACACATTCAACGCGGGGCTTCTGGCGGGGCTCGACCGGGCGGTGCTGCTGGACCGCGCCGCGCTGCGGGCGGCGTCGGGCGACGCGCTGCAGCCGGCGCTGGCGCTGGGCGTCGCGGCGGCGGCGGTCACCGTCTCGCGGGCGGGCGCCAACCCGCCCTGGGCCGCCGACCTGTGAGGGCGCTGCTGCAGCGCGTCACCGCCGCGCGGGTCGAGATCGGCGGCGCCACGGTGGGCGAGATCGGGCCGGGCCTGTGCATCCTCGTCTGCGCGATGCAGGGCGACACCGAGGCGCAGGCCGAGGCGCTCGCCGCCAAGGTCGCCAAGATCCGCATCTTCCGCGACGACGAGGGCCGGATGAACCGCTCGGTCGTGGATGCGCGCGGCGCGGCGCTGGTGGTCAGCCAGTTCACGCTGGCCGCCGATACGAAACGCGGCAACCGGCCGGGCTTTTCGGCCGCCGCCGCGCCGGAGGACGGCCAGCGGCTCTACGACCACTTCGCCGCGGCGGTGCAGGCGCAAGGCATTCCCGTCGCCACCGGCCGCTTCGGCGCCGACATGCAGGTCAGCCTCACCAACGACGGCCCCGTGACGATCTGGCTGGATACCGACGCCTGACGCCGCCCCTATCGCGCGCCCTCGCCACGGCGAGGCCGCCCGCCGCAGGCGGGGGCCGAGTGATCGGCGCGGCCGCAGGCCGCCCTAGAAGCGGACGCTCTCGCCGGTCAGGGCGGCCTGCTGCGCGGCCAGCCCCATGCGCACCGCCCACATCCCGTCCTCGAGCGTCACCTCGGGCCGCGCCTGCCCGCGCACCGCGTCGAGGAACCGCCGGTGCTGGTAGAAGGTCGAGCCGTTGTGGTCGCCGGCTTCCAGCAGCGCCGGGTCGACCGGGATCTCGACCACGCGCGGGCCCTTCGGGTCGCGCGGGCTGACGATCACCTGCGGCACCGGGGGCGGCCCCAGCCGCGCGGGCCAAAAGCGGCCGGGCCCGGGCACCAGGGCCTCGATCTTGCCCGTGGGACCGGTCGCCGACAGCTCCTCCTGCCAGCGCGCGCCTTCGGCGAACATGCACAATTCGAGCATCGCGCGCGCGCCGCTGGCGAAGTCGACGATGACGTAGGCGCTGTCCCAGATGTCGGGCGTCTCGTCGTCCAGGCGCTCGTCGCGGTGGTTGACCTCCTGCCCGGCGCTGGCGGTCACGCGCACGGGGTCGGATTTCAGCGCCAGCCGCATCAGGTCGAAGAAGTGGCAGCATTTCTCGACCAGCGTGCCGCCGGTGTTGCGGTTGAAGCGGTTCCAGCCGCCGACCTTGTTGAGGAAGGGGAAGCGATGCTCGCGGATCGACAGCATCTTCAGCCCGCCCGTCGCCGCCTCGCATTGCTCGAGGAAGGCCACGACGGGCGGCATGTAGCGGTATTCCATCGCCACCCAGATCGGCGCGGGATAGCCGGCCTGCAACCGGCGCAGCGCCGCCTCGTCGCCGGCATCGGTGTAGAGCGGCTTCTCGATCAGCAGCGGCAGCGGGCGGGTGCGTGCGACCTCGAGCAATTGCGCCACGTGCACGTGGTTGGGCGAGGCGATGAGCAGGCAATCGAGACGCTCGGCCGCCAGCAGCTCGGCCACCGAGCCGACCAGCGCGGCCCCCGGCGCGATCGCGCGGGCGGCCTGCGCCATGGCGGCGTTGGGCTCGAAGATCGCGGCGACCTCGGCCTCCGGCAGCAGGGCGATGTTGCGCAGGTGCTCCTGCCCCATCATGCCGCAGCCGATGACGCCGTAGCGGATGGTGTCCTGTGTCACGCCGATGTCCTTCATGCCAGTCGCGCCACGTACGCGGCGACCTCCGTGTCGATCCAGTTGCGGGAAACCTCGGCCCGCGCGCCGTCCTGCGCGAAGGCGACGCGCGTGGCCATCAGCGCGGGCGCGCCCGGCTTCGGCCCGAAGGCCGGCGGCGCCCAGTCGGGCACGGGGGCCGTGCCCAGCCGGTCCTCGGCGCGGGAAATCCACAGGCCCAGCGCCTCGCGGTAGAACAGGTAGAGCGATTCCTTGAGGTCGGCCGCGGTGATCGTCCTGGCGTAGCCGGCGTCGAGCCAGATTTCCTCGAGCACCGCGGGCGTGCCCGACAGGCGGCGCAGACGGCGGATGCGATGGGCGTGGTCGCTGCTGCCGAAGGCGGGCAGGTCGGCGGGCTTGGAAAGGCGTTCGACCGACAGAAGCTCGGCCGTGGGAAGGCCCCCGCCGGCGAGCAGTTCGACCCGGACGAAGCTGTAGACCGATTGCGCGCCCGGCGCCGCGCGGACGTAGTTGCCCGAGCCCTGCACGCGGTCGAGCATGCCCTTCTCGGCCAGGTCCGCCAGCGCCCGGCGCAGCGTGCCGACGGAGATCCCCAGGGTCTCGGCGAAGCTGCGTTCGGGAGGCAGGCGCGCGCCATCCAGAAGCCGGCCGGCATGGATGTCGCGGATCAGCATCTCGCTGATCTGCACGTGCAGCGGCAGGGCGTGGGTGTCGGACATCGGGCACCAGAATTGATACACTATTGATCTACATCAATGCGCCTGCTACGCAACCGTAAAGTCGCATCCCGAAAGGCCGCCATGAGCGTCGTTCCCATCACCTCTCCGGATCTCGATGCGGCCGAGGTGTCGTGGTTCGCGGCGTTGTGTTCGGACGATTACGAATTCCTCGGCGTGCCCGAGGGCCGGCTGCGGTCGTCCTTCGCGCATTGTTCAGGCATCGTGCAGGAGGCCGAGGCGCAGGGGTTCCGCAACATCCTGTGCCCGTCGTCCTACCAGGTGGGACAGGACACGCTGTCCTTCGTCGCGGGCTGTGCGCCGATCACCGACAGGATCAACATGCTCGCCGCCGTGCGCTGCGGCGAGATGCAGCCGATCATGCTGGCGCGCACGATCGCCACGCTCGACCACATGCTGCAGGGCCGCCTGACGGTGAACATCATCAGCAGCGACTTTCCGGGCGAGAAGGCCGACAGCGGCTTCCGCTACCAGCGCTCGCGCGAGGTGGTGGAGATCCTGAAACAGGCCTGGACGCGGGACGAGATCACCTACAAGGGCCAGGTCTACGACTTCGAGGGTCTGACGACCGATCCCGCCAAGCCCTACCAGACCGGCGGGCCGCTGCTGTATTTCGGCGGCTATTCCCCCGACGCGCTGGAGCTGTGCGGCCAGCATTGCGACGTCTACCTGATGTGGCCCGAGACCAAGGACCTGCTGGCCGAGCGGATGCGCGCGGTGAACGCCGTGGCCGAGCGCTACGACCGCACGCTGGATTACGGGCTGCGGGTGCACGTGATCGTGCGCGACACCGAGGCCGAGGCGCGCGAATGGGCGCAGCACATCGTCAGCCAGCTGGACGACGACAAGGGCACGGCGATCCGCGAGCGCGCGCTGGACGCAGGCAGCCTTGGCGTATCGCACCAGGCGCGCAACCGCGAACTGGCCGACATGGAGGGGTTCATCGAGCCGCACCTGTGGACCGGCGTGGGCCGCGCGCGGTCGGGCTGCGGCGCGGCGCTGGTGGGCTCGACCGACCAGGTGCTGAGCAAGCTCGAGGAGTACAGGAACATGGGCATCCGGGCCTTCATCCTGTCAGGCTATCCGCATATCGACGAGTGCCGGCATTTCGGTGCCCGCGTGCTGCCGCGGATGAAGACCTGCTCGCTGCCCGAGGTATACGGCCGCGTGCCGAAAGAAACCCCGCCGACGCCGCTGGGCACCGGCGAACGCCGCTGACCCGACGCGGCCCCAGGAACAAGGAAGACCCGATGGAGCGCATCAGCCTGACCGACGACGTCGCCCTCAGCCGGCTGGTCTACGGCATGTGGCGGCTGGGCGACGATGCCGACACCAGCCCCAACCACGTGCGCGACAAGATCGCCGCCTGCCTCGACCAGGGCATCACCACGATGGACCAAGCCGACATCTACGGCGGCTACGAGGCCGAGGCCGTGCTGGGCCGCGCGCTGACGCCCGAGATCCGCAACCGGATCGAGATCGTCACCAAGTGCGACATCGTCGCGCCCGCCGGCCGCCACGCCGGCGCGCTGGTCAAGCACTACGACACCAGCCGCGGGCATATCGAGGCGTCGGTGGATGCCTCGCTGCGGCTGATGGGGATCGACCACATCGACCTGCTGCTGGTGCACCGCCCCGACCCGTTCATGGACCACCACGAGACGGGCGAGACGCTCGACGACCTGGTGGCGGCGGGCAAGGTGCGCGCGGTCGGCGCGTCGAACTTCCGCCCCTGGGACTGGGAGCTGCTGCAATCGGGCATGAAGACGCCGCTGGTCACCAACCAGATCAAGATCAGCCTGTTGCACCACGTGCCCTTCACGAACGGCGACGTGGCGTTCCACCAGAAAAACGCCCAACCCCTGATGGCGTGGTCGCCTTTGGGCGGCGGCACCCTATTTGACCACGCGCAGGCGGGACTGCGTATGAAGCTGGCCGAGGTGGGCGCGCGGCACGGGGTCGACGAGGCTGCCGTGGCGATCGCCTGGCTGCTGGCGCATCCCGCGCGCATCCTGCCCGTGCTGGGCACCAACAACCTGGACCGCATCCGGGCCATCAGCGACGCGGTCAAGGTGGACCTCGGCCGGGAAACGTGGTTCGACCTGTATACCGAGGCGCTGGGACACGAGGTGGCCTGACGCGCATGAGCAAAGCCGAAAGGACAGCCTGGCCCATGACCGCGAAGGCCGAAAGCTTCGACCCGATCCAGGCGGATCGGCGTGCCTACCGCGAGGCGCTGGGCCGGTTCGGCACCGGGGTGACCGTGATCACCTGCGCCACGCCCGACGGCCCGCTGGGCATCACCGCCAACAGCTTCGCGAGCGTGTCGCTGGATCCGCCGCTGGTGCTGTGGTCGCCGGCCAAGTCGTCGTCGCGCTACCCGTTCTTCATGGCGGCCGAGCGGTTCGCCATCCACGTGATGGGGCGCGACCAGTTCGACACCTGCAACGGCTTTGCCCGCGACGGCGACGCCTTCGACCGGATCGACTGGACGACGAGCGCCGGCGGCGTGCCGCTGATCACCGGCAGCCTGTCCTGCCTCGAATGCACCACCACCGCCACGCATGACGGCGGCGACCATTCCATCATCGTGGCGCGCGTGACGCGGGTGACCACGCGGGCGGGAGAACCGCTCTTGTTTTTCGGCGGCGCCTACGGAACGTTCGATCCGGCGTCGTGACGCGCGACCCATAACAACATAACGGGCGCGCCAGGGAGGAGATCGGGACCATGGTCCTATTGCTGGCGCTTCTGCGTCCGGTGCAGGCCGTCAACGACGTCCTGCTGCGCGCGGGCAAGGGTCTTGCGACGGTGGCGATCGGCCTGATGGTCCTGTGCATCCTGCTGCAGGTCTTCTTCCGCTACGTGCTGAACAACGCGCTGCCCTGGCCCGAGGAGGCCGCGCGCTTCCTGATGCTGTGGATGACCGGGCTGATCGCGCCGGCGGCCTACCGGCGCGGCGGGTTCGTGGCGATCGACATGCTGCAAGCCGCGCTGCCGGGGCGCGCGGCGCAGCTGCTGGGGCTGGTGCTGCTGGCGATCTCGGGCGGGGTGCTGGTGGTCGCGGTGCAGCTGGGCCACACGCATGTCTTCGGCAACTGCCTGTTCAAGTCGTCGTCGCTGTGGCTGCCGTTCGAGCTGCGCTTCGCGATGCCGATCCCGTTCACCGGGCTGGACCTGACGCTGTGCACCCGTGCCTCGCCCTCGTTCGGGTTCGAGTGGGGATGGACCAAGATGCCGCTGCCGCTGGCGTTCCTAAGCCTGTGGGTGGGCATGGTGATGCTGCTGGCGGTCAACGTCGAGCTGATCCTGCGCTCGGTCATCGGGTTGCTGGGCGGCGCGGAGCGGATGCGGCCGCTGATGAACACCGATCTGCCGGTGGGGGGCGAATAGATGCTGGTCTGGTTCCTGCCGCTGTTCCTGCTGTTCCTGCTGCTGGGCCTGCCGGTGTTCTTCGGCATGCTCGCGGCGCCCGGCCTGCTGCTGTGGATGAACGGGCAGGAGCGCGACCTCGCCCTGCTCTACCGCAACGTCTACAACGGCATCGACAGCTTTCCGCTGATGGCGATCCCGTTCTTCATGCTGGCCGGAGAGCTGATGAACCGCGGCGGCATCACCATGCGGCTGGTCGAGTTCAGCCAGGCGCTGATGGGCCATTTCCGGGGCGGTCTGGCGCATGTGAACGTGCTGAGCTCGATGCTGTTCGCGGGGCTGTCGGGGTCGGCGGTTGCGGACACCTCGGCGCTGGGCTCGATGCTGATCCCGGCGATGGAGCGCGAGGGCTACACCCGCCGCTTCGCCGCCGCGATCACCGCCGCTAGTTCCGTCATCGGGCCGATCATCCCGCCGTCGGGCATCATGATCATCTACGCCTACGTCATGGGCGAATCCGTCGCGGCGCTGTTCCTGGCCGGCATCGTGCCGGGCATCCTGGTGGGCCTGGGGCTGATGGTGGCGGTCAAGCTGATGGCCGACCGCTACGGCTTTCCGGCGTCGCGGTCCAAGGCCACCTGGGGCGAGCGCGGTCAGGCAAGCCTGAAGGCGTTCTTCCCGCTGCTGACGCCGGTGATCATCCTGGGCG
>NZ_JBELMH010000006.1:64837-69769 GCF_042096055.1 Citreimonas sp.
CAGGCAAGCCTGAAGGCGTTCTTCCCGCTGCTGACGCCGGTGATCATCCTGGGCGGCATCCTGCTGGGCGTCTTCACGCCCACCGAGGCGGCCGCGGTGGCGGTGGCCTACGCGATCCTGATCGGCATGGTGGTGCTGCGCACGCTGAAGGCGTCGGACCTGCCGGACGTGTTCATGCGTGCCGCGATGACCAGCGCGGTGGTGCTGCTGCTGGTGGGTGCCGCGATGGCGTTCAAGACCGTGGTGTCGCTGTCCTACGCGCCGCAGATCCTGGCCGACTGGATCCTGGCGCTGTCGCAGAACCCGCTGATCCTGCTGTTCCTGATCAACCTTCTGCTGTTCGTCGTGGGCATGTTCCTCGACGCGGGCCCCGCGATCATCATCCTGGGCCCGATCCTGGGGCCGATCTTCGTCGACCTGGGGATCGACCCGATCCACTTCGCCATCATCATGTCGGTGAACCTGACCGTGGGGCTGGCGACGCCGCCGATGGGGCTGGTGCTGTTCGTGGCCTCCAGCGTGTCGGGCGAGCGGGTCGAGACCATCGCCAAGGCGATCCTGCCGTTCCTGCTGGTCGAGATCATCGTCATCTTCCTGATAACGTTCATCCCCGAGATATCCATGACCATACCGCGCCTCACCGGGTTCGCGGACTGACCGACCACCGGGCCGCACGGCCCCAAAGCACCGAAGAAGCATAAAAGGGAGAGAGACCATGCTGAAAGGACTGACCCGCGCCGCGATGATCGCGACGCTCGCCATCGGAGGTGCGACCGCCGCGGTGGCGCAGGAGTTCACGCTGCGCGCCACGGCGAATTCCAACGAGGCCGACGAGGATTACGACGGCCTCGTGGTGTTCGAAAACTACGTCGAGCAGGCCAGCAACGGCGCGATCGAGGTCGAGCTGTTCATCGGCACGCAGCTCTGCTCGAACGGGACCGAGTGCATGCAGGGCGTGGCCGACGGCTCGATCGACATCTTCATCTCGACCAGCGGCGGCACGGCGGGGATCTTTCCATTCGTGCAGGTGCTGGACCTGCCCTACCTGATGGCCGACGACCGCGTCGCCGAGGCGGTGCTGGAATCCGGCAGCCCGTTCATGACCACGATGCAGGACATGGTCAAGGAAACGTCCGGCGGCGCGATCCGGCTGATGACCATCGGCAACACCGGCGGCTGGCGCAACTTCGCCAACACCCAGCGCCGCGTGCAGACGCCCGAGGACCTTGAAGGCCTGAAGATCCGCACGGTCGTGGCCGACCTGCCGCAGGAGCTGACCCGCGCGCTGGGAGCCTCGCCCACGCCGATCCCGTGGCCCGAGCTTTTCACCTCGCTTCAGACCGGGGTCGTGGAAGGCACCAAGAACGGCATCACCGACATCATGGGCATGAAGTTCCCCGATGCCGGCCTGCAATACCTGACGCTGGACGGGCACGCCTACATGGCGGCTCTGTGGTTCATGAACGACGAGAAGTTCATGTCGATGCCGCCCGAGCTGCGCCGTGTGGTGGTCGACGGGTTCTACCAGCTGCAGCAGGCGACTTTCGCCAGCCCCAAGCGCAAGTCGATCCAGGCCTACGAGGACTTCGTCGGCGGCGGCGGCGATCTCTACGTGCCGACGCCCGAGGAAAAGGAAGCCTTCAAGCGGGCCGCGCAGCCCGTCTTCGAGTGGTTCACCAGCAATGTCGAGGGTGGCCAGGAAGCCTATGACGCGCTGACCGCGGCGGTGGCCGAGGTCGAGGCCGAGCTGGAAGAAGTCCGCGGCGCCGCGATCGAGTGAGCGACGGGGGCGCGCGTCTGCGGGATGCGCGCCCTGCCCCGGACCACGCCCGTGCGGCGCGGTGCTGGCCTAGCCGGCCGCGTTCATCAGCGTGCGGATCGCCGGCTGCCGGGCGGGCTTCTTGTGCAGGCTCATCAGCAGGTCGGACAGTTCCTGTTCGTCGACCCGCTTGGCGGCGGCCTTGGGCGTGAACCACTTGCGCACGCGCTGCTTGCGTTCCTTCCAGTCGCGCAGCAGCTTTTCCACGACCATCGGGTAGACGCGCACGGTGCAGGGGATCACCCGCCCGTCGTCGAGGATTTTAGGGTAGCGGTAGGTGCCGATACAGTCGCGGCCGATATGGCCCTTGGCGCCGGCTTCTTCCAGCGCCTCGATCTCGGCCGCGGCCCAGGGCTTCTTGCCGTCCATCTCCCAGCCCTTGGGCATGACCCAACGGCCGGTGTCGCGCGATGTCACCATCAGCACGCTTACCGTTCCGTCGTCCTCCCAGCGCAGGGGAAGCGCGGCAATCTGCTCGCCCATTTGCGGCATTCTTGGCCTTCTATCAATCGGCACGTGTAGGCATGCTGAATAAATAAGCCGATTCATCGGCTTCGCAACCGCTTTTTACGTGCTCCGCGGCGTCACGCCTGCCCCAGGCACCAGCGCATGATCGCCTTCTGGGCGTGCAGCCGGTTCTCGGCCTCGTCCCAGATGACCGAGTGCGGGCCGTCCATTACTTCGGAGGTGACTTCCTCCTCGCGATGAGCCGGCAGGCAGTGCATGAACAGCGCGTCGGGCTTGGCCTGCGCCATCAGGTGGGCGTTGACCTGGTAGGGCCGCAGCATGTTGTGGCGCCGCTCTTTTGAGGACTGGCTGTCATGCATCGACACCCAGGTGTCGGTGACGATCAGGTCGGCGCCCTGCACGGCTTTCTCGGCGTCGCGCTCGATCGTGACGGTCGAGCCCGCGTTGCGCGCCCAGCCGACGAACTCCATCTCGGGGTCGAGTTGCACCGGCCCGGTGAAGGTCAGGTCGAAGCCGAACTGCCCCGCGGCGTGCAGGAAGGAGGCGCAGACGTTGTTGCCGTCCCCGGACCAGACGACCTTCTTGCCGGCGATGGGCCCGCGATGTTCCTCGTAGGTGAGGATGTCGGCCATGATCTGGCAGGGATGGGTACGGTCGGTGAGCCCGTTGATCACCGGGACGCTGGCGTATTCCGCCATCTCTTCCAGCACGGTCTCGTCGAAGGTGCGGATCATGATCAGGTCGACGTAGCGCGACAGCACGCGGGCGGTGTCGGCGATGGTCTCGCCGTGGCCCAGCTGCATGTCGCTGCCCGACAGCACCATCGTCTGACCGCCCATCTGGCGCACCCCCACGTCGAAGCTGACGCGGGTGCGGGTCGAGGGCTTCTCGAAGATCAGCGCGACCATGCGGCCGGCCAGCGGCTGGTCGGCGTCGGGCGCGGCCTTGGGCTGGCCGTCGCGGGCGTCCTTCATGGCGCGGGCCTGGTCGATGATGCCCCGCAGGGCGGTCTTGTCCATCTTGTGGATGTCGAGGAAGTGGTTCATCGCAACGTGCTTTCGTCGGGCGGGGGCGCGGCGGCCCCTGGTCGTTCGGGACCGGGTCAGGCGGTGGCCTTCTCCAGCGCGGTGGCGGCCGTCTCGAGGCGGGCGATCGCCTCGGCGATCTCGTCCTCGGTCAGGTTCAGCGGCGGCAGCAGGCGCACCACGTTGTCGGCGGCGGGCACGGTGATGACCTGTGCGTCATAGCCGGCCTTGACCACGTCGGCGTTCATCGCGCGGCACTTGAGCCCCAGCATGAAGCCCATGCCGCGCACGCCCTCGAAGACGTCCGGGTGCGCGGCGACCAGCCCTTCGAGCCGCTGGCGGAAGAGGCCGGCGCGGGCGTTCACGCCGGACAGGAACTCGGGGTCGGCCACATGCGCCATCACGGCACAGCCCACCGCGCAGGCCAGCGGGTTGCCGCCGTAGGTCGAGCCGTGGGTGCCCGCGGTCATGCCCGACGCCGCATCCTCGGTCGCCAGCACAGCGCCCAGCGGGAAGCCGCCGCCGATGCCCTTGGCGACCATCATGATGTCGGGGGTCACCCCCGCCCATTCATGCGCGAAGAGCCGGCCGGTCCGTCCCATGCCGCACTGCACCTCGTCGAGGATCAGCAGCACGCCGTTGTCGTCGCAGAGCTTGCGCAGGCCCTTCAGGCACTGGTCGGGAAGCGGGCGGATGCCGCCTTCGCCCTGCACGGGCTCGATCAGGATCGCGGCCACGTCCGTCAGGTCGAGCGCCTGCAGCGCGTCGTGGTCCCCCCAGCGCAGATGCGTGAAGCCCGGCAGCAGCGGGCCGAAGCCCTTGGTCATCTTCTCGGACCCGGCGGCGGCGATGCCGGCGGAGGAGCGGCCGTGGAAGCTGCCCTCGAACGCGACGATGCGGGTCTTGTCTGGCTGGCCCTTCTCGTACCAGTGCTTGCGCGCCATCTTGACGGCCAGTTCGCAGGACTCTGTCCCGGAATTGGTGAAGAACACGGTGTCGGCGAAGGTGTTCTCGACCAGCAGGTCGGCGAGCTTCTGCTGCTGCGGGATCTGGTAGAGGTTCGACACGTGCCACAGCGCGTTCGCCTGTTCGGTCAGCGCGGCGACCAGCGCGGGGTGCGCGTGGCCCAGCGCGTTGACCGCGATCCCCGCCCCGAGATCCAGGAAGCGTCGCCCGTCGGCCTCGATCAGCCAAGCGCCTTCGCCTTTCACGAAGCTGAGCGGCGCGCGGTTGTAGGTCGGCAGGACGGACGGGATCATGGCGGTATCCTTTCGGGGGTTGTCCCGGGGTGCGCGGGGCACCGGAGGTATCGGGAAAGCGGAAAACGAAGGCGACGGCCGCACCCGGAGGGCGCGGAAGGAGAGCTCAGGCTCGTCGGGTGGTCGCGTGCGTTTTCATGGCATCGCTCTTAGCGGCTTTGACGCATGACGCAAGGGAAAAGCGCAGACGCCGCCCCCGAGGGGACGGCGCCGTGGCTCATTCGGCCGCTTGCGGTGCGGTCACGTCCCAGGCCGAGACGGCCTTGACCTCGACGAAGTCGTGGATGCCCCACGAGCCGCCCTCGCGGCCGTTGCCGGACATCTTCATGCCGCCGAAGGGCGCGCCGGGGCCGCGGCTTTC
>NZ_JBELMH010000006.1:69869-73765 GCF_042096055.1 Citreimonas sp.
AGGCCGGGGCCGCCGGCGACCAGGCGCGCGCCCTCGTCGATGCCCTTCTGGATCAGGTCCTGGATCTTGTCCCACTGGACCTTGTTCACCACGGGGCCGATATGCGGGCCTTCCTTGGACGCCGGGCCGACCTCGATCGACTTGGCGACGCTCGCGGCCTCTTCCACGGCGCGGTCGTAGACGGACGCTTCGACCAGCATGCGCGAGGGCGCGTTGCAGGACTGGCCGCTGTTCTCCATCATCTCGGTGACGCTCCACTTCACGGCGTCGTCGCGGGCATCGGCGAAGACGAGGTTCGCGCCCTTGCCGCCCAGTTCGAGATGCACGCGCTTGAGCGTGTCGGCCGCGGCCTTCGAGATCAGCTTGCCCGCGCGGGTCGAGCCGGTGAAGCTGACCATGTCCACGTCGGGGTGCGAGGACAGCTGCGAGCCCACGCCCGCGCCGTCGCCGTTCACCAGGTTGAACACGCCCTTGGGCAAGCCCGCCTCGTGCATGATCTCGGCGAAGATGATCGCGTTGAGCGGCGATTCCTCGGACGGTTTCAACACCATCGTGTTGCCCGCCACCAGCGCCGCGCCGACCTTCAGCGTGATCTGGTTCATCGGCCAGTTCCACGGCGTGATCATCGCGCAGACGCCCACCGCCTCGTGGATGATGCGGGTGGACTGGAATTTCTCGGAAAGCGGCGCCTCCCAAGGGAATTCCTTTGCCGCGCGGATGAAGCCCTTGAGGTGTGCGACGCCGGCGCCGACCTGGGACGCGCGCGACAGGTCGATCGGCGCGCCCATCTCGAGGCTCATCGCCTGGGCCAGATCCTCGGCGCGGGTCTTGTAGACCTCGAAGACGCGTTCCAGCGCGGCGATGCGCTGCTCGACCGGGGTGGCCATCCAGCCCGGCAGCGCGGCCTTGGCGGCGGCGACGGCGGCGTCGGTGTCGGCCTGCCCGCCGAGGCTGATCGTGGCGCAGACGTCTTCGGTCGAGGGGTCGATGACCGCATGGTCGCGGCCGTCCTTCGGATCGACCCATTGGCCGTCGATATAGAATTGCTTGCGCTCTTGCATGATGTACCCTCCTTGCTGCCGGCGCGGGGGCCGGGACGTTGGCCGATACTGTGTCACCGCGCCCATGCGCCCGCAAGGCGGGGTTTACAACGCGTTTCCGGAACGTATCTGAACAGGGAAAGCGGCGCGATCCGCCGCCATCCGAAGAGAGGACAAGGACATGGCGCTTCGTATCAACGACACGATCCCGGACATGTCGGTCAAGACCGACCAGGGCGAATTCAACCTTCACGACTGGATCGGCGACAGCTGGGCGATCCTGTTTTCGCACCCCAAGGACTTCACCCCGGTCTGCACGACCGAGTTCGGCGCGGTGGCGCGGCTGTCGGACGAATGGAAGAAGCGCGGCACCAAGGTGCTGGGCATCTCGGTCGACGGGGTCGAGGACCACAAGAAGTGGAAAGCCGACATCGAGAAGGCCGGCGGCGCGGCCCCGGATTTCCCGATCGTCGCCGATGACGGGCTCGAGATGGCCAAGGCCTTCGACATGCTGCCGGCGGAATACGTGCTGCCCGACGGGCGCACGCCGGCGGATTCGGCCACCGTGCGCGTCGTGTTCATCGTCGGGCCCGACAAGAAGCTGAAGCTGTCGATGACCTACCCGATGACCGTGGGCCGCAACTTCGGCGAGGTGCTGCGCGCGCTCGACGCCCTGCAGACCACCAGCCGCGAGGGCGTCGCGACGCCCGCTGACTGGACCGTCGGGCAGGACGTGATCGTGCCCGTGGCGGTCAGCGACGAGGACGCGATCGCCAAGTACGGCAAGATCGACACCGTGCTGCCTTACCTGCGGACGGCCAAGCTGCCGGCCTGAGCGGGCTTCACCGGAATGGTGTGGATGGGCGCCTTTCGGGGCGCCCGTTTCCTTTTCGAGGGTAGAGGGGGCTCTGCCCCCGCCGCCTGACGGCGGCTCCCCCGGGATATTGGGCGACCAAAGAAGCGGTCAGCCCTCGCCCAGTTTCGGCGCGGGACGGTCGAGCACTAGATCCGCGTCGGAAAAGCGAAAGGGCGCGCGCACGCCAGGCACGCCCTGAGGCGCGATGCGCAGGCCGCGCGCCGCGACCTGCGGGTCAGCGAAGACCTCGGCCATGTCGTTGATCGGGCCGGCGGGAATGCCCTGAACCTCGCAGCCGTGCAGCAGGTCGGCCTTGGTGCGTTTGCGCGTTTCGGCCATCAGCCGGGCGATCATCGCCTCGCGGTTGGCGACGCGCTCGGCGTTGCGCAGGTAGGCCGGGTCCTCGGCCATGTCGTCGAGGCCCAGCAGGCGGCAGAGCCGCTGGTACTGCGCGTCGTTGCCGGTCGCGATGATGATGTGGCCGTCGGCGCAGTCGAACACCTGGTAGGGTGTCAGGTTCGGGTGGTAGTTGCCCGTGCGCCCCGGCGGCGTGCCGGTGCTGAGATAGTTCAGCGCCTGGTTCGCGGTGGCCGACACCGCGCAGTCGAGCAGGCTCATGTCGATGTGCTGGCCGCGCCCGGTGCGGTGCCGCTGGTGCAGCGCCGCGAGGATGCCCGAGACGGAATAGAGCCCGGTGAAGAGGTCGGTAACCGCGACGCCGGCGCGCTGCGGCTGGCCGTCGGGTTCGCCGGTGATCGACATGAGGCCCGACATGCCCTGGATGATATAGTCGTAGCCCGCGCGGTGCGCGTAGGGACCGTCCTGCCCGAAGCCGGTGATCGAGCAGTAGATCAGGCCCGGGTTGACCTCTGACGCGCCGGCGTAATCGAGGCCGTACTTCTTCAGGCCGCCGACCTTGAAGTTCTCGATCAGGATGTCGGCATCCGCGATCAGCTCGCGCATGCGCTCTTGGCCTTCAGCACTGGCCAAGTCGACCACTTCCGACCGCTTGCCGCGGTTGCAGGAATGGAAATACGAGGCCGACCGGTCGCCGTCCCGCTCGATGAACGGCGGGCCCCAGGCGCGTGTGTCGTCGCCTTGCGGACTTTCGATCTTGAGGACGTCGGCACCGAGGTCGGCCAGTGTCTGACCGGCCCAGGGGCCGGCCAGGATCCGCGCGAGCTCGATCACCCGGACCCCTTCGAGGGGTCCGCGCGGCGCCGAGCTCATTCGCCCAGACGCTCGTCCAGGATGTCCGAGAACTCGGCGTAGCTCATGTTCGAGTAGGTCTCGCCGTCGATCACGAAGGTGGGTGTGGCGCGCACGTTATGTTCCTCGGCGTTGGCCTGGTACCATTCAACCAGCCCGCGCAGCTGTCCCGCGTCGGTCAGGCAGCTTTCCAGCTGCTCGTTGTCGAGGCCGGCCATACGGCCGATCTTGCGCAGCTCGTCGGCGATGGCGGCATCCGACCCGGCGCGCGACCACGACCCCTGCGTGTCGTAGATCATGTCGGTGATGCCGAAGAACCGCTCCTCGCCGCCGCAGCGGGCGACCAAGCTGGCCCACATGCCGTACTTGTCGAAGTAGACCTCGCGGTAGGTGAAGCGGACCTTGCCGGTGTCGATGTAGTCCTCCTTCATCTGCGGGAAGACGTCCTCGTGGAAGGCGGCGCAATGCGGGCAGGTATACGAAGCGTATTCGATCACCTCGACCGGCGCGTCCTCGGCGCCGAGGGTCATCTCGGTGATCTCGGCGGTCTCGCTCGCGGTCTCGGTGTCCGTCGCCTCCTGGGCCGAGGCGGCGCCGGGCAGCGCGATCGTCGCATCGGGGGCTGTGCCCTGTCCGGCGACCCACCAGCCGCCGCCGACGATTGCCGCGGCGAGCGCCACTGCGGAGATTTTCGTGTTCATGCCTCGTCTCACTTTCCTGCCTGCGGGCGCCGGGCGCCCTGTTTGCGGTCGGGCGCAGAGGCCCGGGTGCGGGTTGCGGCGCGCATTGGC
>NZ_JBELMH010000007.1:0-20252 GCF_042096055.1 Citreimonas sp.
GTTCCTCCAAGCCTCCCCATCCTCCGCGACGCCGACACCATGTCGACAAGGTCATCATACCACAGGAGCGCCGCGCGAATGGCAGCTTGGAGCCCTAACGGTACATGTCGATCATGGGTGAGTTCGCAGTTGCAGCATGAGCGCGCCGGTCGCGACCGGCCCATTGCCGCCGCTCACTAATCGATCAGCGCTGCGGCGCAGCTTCACCGAACCGGTCATTCGCGCGTTCCGCAGCATTTCGGAGGGGCGAGTAACCGCAGCGCGGACAAATTGACCGTGGGGTTCCGGTCTGAGTTCGCATGTGCAGTGAGACGCCTCGCGATCGGAGCCGGTTCCCGGCACCGGGCTCCCACATCGGGGTTAGGACGGTGGCGGTGAATCGAGTTGCATCGGATGTTGAGGCCCTGCTCGGCGCAATAGCATGCCTTTCGTTTATCAGCGGTAGCCCGAGGTGGTGTAGCCTGTTCCGGACGGCTGAGCCGGAACGACGTCGCGCACAGCCTTGGAAAACGCCGCTTGCAGGGAAGGCGGCGTGTCCCGTTGCCGGTCTCCGCCAAGTTGATCCGGTCCGCGTGGCGGCCCCGGTCACCATTCGTCGCCGTCTCCGATGCCGTCGCGCAACGCCACGCGTTCAGGTCCGGGGAGTCCGGGTGTGCGCAGGGACCGGTTCGGTCCTGTTGGTCATCAACGGCACGACGATCTCGAGCACGCCGACAAGCAGGTGCGGCCACCAGATCAGGTCGGCGAAGCCGAACAGCCAGGGCGAGACCGCAAGCAGGGCGCCGCTGGCCATGTCGACACCAAGATGCACCTTCAGCGGGATGATCTTGGCCACGCTGAACTCGTATCGCGTGAGCAGGCTCATGACGATGGTCGTCACGCCGAGGAGTTGCGGCAGCCACTGGGCGATTCCGCCATTGGCGAAACCGAAGAGGTAGGGGGCGACGATCAGCAGCGCGCCGGTGACGTAGTCGATGATTCCGTGGGTCCGGGTGTCGATCATTTGTGGGTTCTCCTTCACGGGTGGGGGCGGCAAGGCATGGCGCCGCGGGTCAACCAGAGCGGGGCGGGCCGCTCTGGTCGGGGGCGTTCCCGCGGCTTCGGGACGCGGTCACGCCAGGGGCAGGGTGATCTCGACCCGCAACTCGGGGCGTAGCGGGTCGGGACGCACACCACTGACGATCGCCCGCGGCGCAAGACCCGCATCCATGAGGTTGGCCAGCGCCTGATTGTCTACGCGCGGCACGCAGCCAAGCCGGGTGTCGTCCTCGGCCCAGACGGAAACGGCGCGTGCGTCGTAGTCGTTGTGCGGTTCACGCAGCAGACGAAGCGGAGCGCCGGGCTTCAGCGCGTGCACCTTGCCCCGCACCTCAGGCCGGTTGGTGCCGGCAACGTATGTCCGCAAGAGCGGTGCCTCCCGGCCTGCAGCGGAGGATGCCGCATGAGCGGTCCCCCCGGCGACGCGCCCGCAAGCGTGCCGGCGCCTGCGATGAAGCCGCGGCGCGAAAGGGCGGTCATTGCGCCTCCTCCGCCTCGGGCAGCTGTGCGACCTGCGGGTAGGTTCCAGGACGCGCCGGTCCCAAATCGGGCACCTCGCCCAGCGGTTCCATCGGGCGAATGCTGAACGTGGCCCCTTGGCCGTCGACCGAAGGTCCGTCGCTCCAGCGGCCACGGGGCGGCTCGGCGCCATCGGCGGTGAAGCCGAGATAGACGTAATTGAAGTCCTGGTTCTCCTGCTCCTGCGGGAACGAGTTCGGAACAGGCATCTGCGGGCGTTCGTCCTCGAGTTCCTCGATCACCGCCTTCCACTGGTTCTGATGCATCGTGTCGCGCGCGATCAGGTAGGCCAGCATGTCGCGCATGCCAGGATCCTGCGTCATGTGGTACAGCCGCGTGGCCAGCGTGCGCCCGGTGCCCTCGGCGGTGATATTGGCATACATGTCGCCCGCGATGTTGCCGCTCGCATAGACGTGGCTCATGTCGAAGGGCACGCCGTCGGAGTCCACCGGCAGCGCCGCCAGACCGGCTGACAGGAACTGCCGGAAGTTGCGCCCGCCCATGATGGAGCCGACGGCCGCGTCCTGCGCGCCCGCCTCCTGCAGTTCGAGCGGCGCGCCGTCGAGGTTCAAGGCGACCGCGGTGGCCAGCATTTCTATATGGCCCAATTCCTCAGCCGCGGTGTTGAGCAGCATGTCTCGATACTTGCTCGGCCCGCGCATGCCCCAGGCCTGGAACATGTACTGCATTGCGACGCGGATCTCGCCCTCGATCCCGCCGATGGCCTGCTGCAAGGCCCGCGCAAAGACTGGGTCGGGCGTCTCCACACGAACGGGATATTGAAGCTTGTAATCGGTGTAGAACATTGCGCCCTCCAGCACAAAATCGGAATAGTATTGCGGCAACCTGCGGATGGGGAACTTGTTCCGGCCTTACCGCCATGGTTGTACGACGGAAGATCGAAGCTGCTTCGCCGGGCGCACAGCAGACAGGCGACTTTTGCAGTGGGCGCCGTCAGTCGTGCGGGCGGTTGGCTTCTTCCGAGGCGGTGGAGCGCTGCCGCTTTTCGGGTGCGGACACGTCGGCGGGATCATGGGTAGTGCCCCGTGAAGTTGTGTAGGAACTGGCGTCCACCTGCTTCTTCATAGCTGGTGTCGCTCGTTCACTTGGCGGCGATCATCGTCGTCGCACCGGCATCGTCGCATACGCCAGTCAGCTTTTCCACTGGCATGTAGCGGCGGGAGACGGCCCACTCGTCGTTTTGCTCCAGCATCAGCGCCCCTACGAGCCGGACGACAGCCTCACGGTTCGGGAAGATCCCGACCACGTTGGTGCGCCGCTTGATCTCCTTGTTGACGCGCTCCAGCGGGTTGGTGCTGTGCAGCTTGGAGCGCAGGCTCTCATCAAAGGCCATGTAGGCGAGGACATCGTGCTCGGCCTCGTCCATGAGCTCAGAGACGTCCCTGAAGCGGTCACGAAGGTTGTCGGCGACCTCGCGCCAGCGAGCATGGGCCTGGTCACGGTCCTTCTCGGCGAAGACGGTCTTCACGATGGCGCTGACTACCGGCTTGTTGGTCTTGTTCACGCGGGCCAGCAGGTTGCGCTGGAAGTGCACGCGGCAGCGCTGCCACACCGCGCTCAAGACCTTGCGTGCGGCGGCCTTCAGGCCCTCATGGGCATCGCTGATCACCATCTGCACGCCGCGCAGCCCGCGGCGCGTAAGAGACCGCAGGAAGTCTGCCCAGAAGGTCTCAGCCTCCGATGGCATCACGGTGATCCCCAGGATCTCCCGCCGCCCGTCCGTGTTCACAGCCACGGCCACTATCACCGCCATCGAGACGATCCGACCGCCCTCGCGCAGCTTCACGTAGGTCGCGTCGAGCCACAGGAACGGCCAGTCGCCCTCCAGAGGTCGGTTCAGGAACGCCTGCACTCGCTCGTCAATCTCTTCGCACAGCCGCGATACTTGGCTCTTGGACGTGCCCGTCAGGCCCATGGCGCGCACCAGATCGTCAACGGCGCGGGTGGAGACGCCGTGGATGTAGGCCTCCTGGATTACTGCCATCAGTGCTTTCTCGGCCGTTCTGCGCGGCTCCAGAAAGGTCGGGAAATAGCTGCCCTTGCGCAGCTTCGGGATGTTCAGCCCGATCGTGCCCGCGCGCGTATCCCACTGCCGCGGCCGGTAGCCGTTGCGCTGGTTTTCCCGGTCCGGGCTGCGCTCGCCGTGCGCGGCACCGCACACGGCGGCCACCTCGATATCCATCAGCCGCTGCGCGGCATCCTGGATCAGATCGCGCAGAAAATCGGAGTCATCGCTCTTGGCGATCACGCCTGGAAGGTCGATCATGCTCTCGGTCATCGTGCTTTCCTTCGTTGTCGTTGGTCGTTGAACAACCTCAGACTACGAAGAAGCGCGGTGGCCGCCAGCCCCGGCCGCGCGCTGCGCTACGCCAAAGGCTTCGCGCGCGGCCTCTTACACCATCCCGCGGGGCACTACCGGATCATGGAACGAGGCGTCATCGCCGGCGATCAGCCGGGCGCCGCGTTCATAGGTCAGATAGCGCCAGAGCCACTGCATCGAGACCAGAAGCCGATGCTGGAATCCGACCAGAAGGTAGACGTGGACCACCGCCCATGCGAGCCAGGCGAACCATCCCTTCACCTTCAGGGTTCGGTGTTCGAAAACCGCCGCGTGCCGGCCGACGATGGCGGTGTTGCCGCGGCTTCGGTAGCGGAACGGCTGCAACGCTTCACCGGTCCGGATCTGCGCCGCCAGCGATCGGCCCAGATGTTCTCCCTGCTGCTTGGCAACTTGTGCGAGGCCCGGCAGCGGCTTGCCGTCCGCGCCGGTGCATACTGCCACGTCTCCCAGTGCGAAGACCCCGTCCAGATCTGGCACGGCAAGGGTGTCGTCGACGGCAATGCGGCCGGCGCGGTCGGTTTCGCCCAGATGCTTCGCCAGCGGCGAGGCCGAGATACCGGCCGCCCAGATCACGAGGCCCGTCGGCTCGGGCTGGCCGGCGATGCTGATCGAGGTCGGCCCCACGTTGTCCACGGCCTCGCCGGTGCGGATGCGGACGCCCAGCCGCGTCAGGCGGGCACGGGCGTATTCCGACAGCTCTTCGGAAAAGCCCGCCAGCAGGCGCGGCCCGGCCTCGACCAGGGTGACGCGCGTGGCGGTCGGGTCGATGGTGCGGAAATCCCGCGCGAGGGTGTGTCGGCTCAACTCGGCAATGGCGCCGGCCATCTCGACGCCGGTGGGGCCGCCGCCGATGATTGCGACGCTGAGAAGGCGCCGCCGCTCGTCGGGGTCGGTGGACCGCTCGGCTCGCTCGAAGGTCAGGAGTAGTCGGGACCGGATGCGGCGGGCGTCCTCGATGGTCTTGAGGCCCGGCGCCCATTGCGCCCAATCGTCATGCCCGAAATAGCCGTGTCCCGCCCCGGCAGCCAGCACAAGGTGGTCGTAAGGGACGCTTTGCCCGCAGTCGAGGTGGACCCGCCGCGCCTGCGTGTCTATCTCCGTGACCTCGCCGAAGAGGACCTGGACGGACTTGTGAGGCCGCAGGACCTTGCGGATGGGCTCGGCCACGTCGGTGGCAGACAGGGCGGCGGTGGCCACCTGGTAGAGCAGCGGCTGGAAAAGGTGGTGGTTGTGCCGGTCGATGATCGTTGTGGCGATCCCGGCCCGGCCGAGCGCCTTGGCGACCTCAAGCCCGCCGAACCCAGCGCCGATAATGACCACGTGGGGGGGGTTCCGACGGCTTCGCGGTCCGGGGCGGCGGGGGCTGTCGTCATGGTGCTGCTCCTGGACGGGGAGTGTCCCACGATGGGACATCAAGTCGCCTTAACGATTTCAATGACTTCCAGAGACGAATTAACCAATTCGAAGGACTTCGCGCTGACGCGTGAATTGGGCGGGCCGTCGCGCGGCGCAGCCGGCACGGCTGGACATGCCGGTAGAACCGGCCTGGACGGCCGGATGTTCCCGCAGGGGACACGGAGCAGACCATCAGGGCGCTGGCAAGGCACAGGCGGAAAGAGGCCGGCGCACGGACCCCGAAAAGCCGGAACATCGCCGAGAGGGCCGCAGCGGAACAATCGCCCCGAAGCCGGGTTGCCGTGCCAATCAACCAGCGAAGGAGCATCCTATGGCCGACAGGAACTACGCGCGAGACGTCTTCGTCCGGGGTCTCAAGAACGCGCACGCGATGGAGAAGCAGGCGCTGTCGATCATGCAGCCGCAGCTCAACCGGCTGGAACATTACCCGGACATGTCGCGGCGACTGGAAGAGCACGTCCGCGAGACCGAAACGCAGGTCGATCGGCTGGACACGCTCCTGGAGCAGCTTTCCGAGCGCAATTCGTCCTTGAAGGACGCGTCGCTGTCGGCAATGGGGTCGATGGCCGCGATGGGACACATTCCCGCGGGCGACGAGGTGCTGAAGAACTCGTTCGCGAACCTGGCGTTCGAGAACTACGAGATCGCCGCCTACATTTCACTGATCACGTCGGGGCGGGCATCGGGGCTGGACGTGGATGTGAACCTGCTCGAGAAGAGCCTTGGGGAAGAACGGCGCATGGCCGAATGGGTCGCCGACAGTATCCCGGCGGTGACGAAGACCTTCATTTCGCTGCACGGCAGCGGCGAGACCGCCAAGCGATAGCCGCGACGCGGAAGTCGCGACCCGGAAGATGGGGCCGGCGCGGGCGGCCGATGCCTACCGGCGGAATATGTCTAAAAGACGCAGCCGCACCTGATGGCGCTGCTGGCGCGGCGGAGCCGGTTGCGGGCACGCGCGCACAATCCCGTGGTGGATACCCGTCGGCGGCCTGCTGACGATCGGGACCAGCACCAGGCAGGCGAGATCAACAAGCGGTGGAACCGTGCGTAGGAAGGCACGTTGGCGGTCGATACCGGCTCTTGGCTCGGACATGCTCACTTGGCCGTCGGTTTTGCGTCGTTGACGATGGAGTTTGCCCATGACCAAGGCCACGGAACGATGGACGGCGGCCATCGAGGCGAACGACGCGCTCGACCGGCCTTCATACGATGTCGCGCACGCGACGTCCCTGGCGCTGCATCCGACGGGCACGGCCGCCAAGCCCATCCAGAATGCGCTTCACGGCACTTGGCTCGGCCACCCGCTGCACCCGGCGCTGGCGACCCTGCCGATCGGCGCCTGGACGCTCGCATTCGCATTGGACACCTCCGCGACGCTGGGTTTTGGCCATTCCGGCTCGAGGGACAGGACGGCGGACGTGGCGCTAAAGGCGGGCACCGCGGCGGGCGTAGCGGCGGCTGCGGCCGGCCTTGCGGATTACCGCAAGGTACATGGGCGCGACCGGCGGACCGGGCTGGTGCATGCGGCGCTGAACACCACCGCGCTCGCTCTATCGGCGGGTTCGCTTGCTCTACGCAAGCGCGGTCACCGCGGCGCCGGGCGCGCGGCCAGCGCAGCGGGATGGGCCAGCATGATGGCGGGCGCCTACCTTGGCGGGCATCTCGTCTACCGCAGGCGGATCGGCGTCGCGCGGGACGACCGCTCGCCAGAGCCGCGCAGCTTCCGCCCCGTGGCGCGCCTTGACGTGCTGGAGCAGGACAAGCCCCACCGCGTGGCGGTTTGGGACGACGTGGCGCGCGTCGAGGTCGGCGTGGTCCTGGTGCGTCGTGGCGACGACGTTCACGCCCTTGGTTCGCGGTGTGGGCACATGGGCGGGCCCCTCGACGAAGGATGGGTCCAGGGCGGTGGCCTCGTGTGCCCTTGGCACGGCTCGCGCTTCTGCCTTGCCGATGGCGGCGTTCTGGACGGTCCGGCGACCGCGCCCCAGTCACGTTACGAGACCCGCATCGTGGACGGCATGGTCGAGATCCGGCACGTCCCCGACCCCGGCGACGAGGCGTTGACGCCCCGCGAGATCGCCGCCGAGCAGGACCATCCGCAGCCCGCGTCCCCGCCGGGCGCCCGCAGGGCCGACGAGGTGCTGTTCGAGCATCACGAGCTGATGCGCAGGATGTTCGAGAAGATCGAGGCGATGTCCCCGGAAGACCCGGAACGGCGGGACATGATGCGCCTGCTGGCCGGCGAGTTGCAGATCCACGAGCATGTGGAGGACGAAATCTTCTATCCGGAGGTGCGCCCGGTCAGCGAGGACGTCCCCGTCGCCCATGCCGAGCACCAGCAGCTGGCCGACATGCTGGCCGTCGTGCTGCGCCTTTCGCCGTCGAGCCCGGAATTCGAGACCCAGCTGCGTAGCCTGCATACCGCGATGAACCACCATGCGAGTTCCGAAGAGAGCTCGATGTTCGTCGAGGCGCGGCGGCTTGGCGACGCCCGCCTGCGCGAGATGGGCGTGCGGATCGAGGCGATGCTGGACCACGAACGCACTGCGCTGGCGCGGCGGACCTGGAGAGACGTGAAGATCCGGCTGCTGGAAGGACCGTAGCGTCGTGTCGTGGCGGGGGATGCCGTCGTGGAACACCCCGTGGCGCGGGCCGTTGGCGCAGCAGACATGCCGAGGGAGAGGACCATGCCCGAACCCACCGAGCCGCTGAAAGCCTTTGCGCTTGACTGTTCGCTGCGCAGATACGTCTCCGACAGCCCCAGTTCCACCGACAGGATGATCGACGACCTGATTGCGGCGCTGAGCGTCCACGGCGTCAGAGGCGAGACCGAGCGTGTCGTCGACCATGACGTGAAGCCCGGCGTCCCGTCGGACATGGGCCAAGGCTCGCCAGGGCGGCCGGATTTCCGGAAGGGTCAGCATGCTGGGGCGCGGATGATCAGGACGAGAGCAGCATGATTCCCCGCGGACTTCATGCCCTTCTCGACGCCGCTTCCGCCGCGGGACTGGTCTCGGTGCCGGCTCTGATGGGTTGGCGCGGCGAGTTGCGCTGGGGCATGGCGGCGGCCGGGGCCGGTGTCGCGGCCTACAGCCTGCTCACACGCTATGATGAGGATGGACAAGCGCCACTTTCCATGCGGGAACACCTTGCGCTCGACGGGCTGCAGGGGGTGGCCTTCTGTCTGGCCGGCGCGCGAGAGCGTGACGCAACTGCACGGCGGGCGCTGCTGGCCTACGGCGCCTTCTCCATCGCTGCCGCGGCGCTGACCGACCCGGGACCGGGGCGGGTGCCGGTGCCGCGGCAGGTCCCCCTGTCGCGCGACAGCATCCTTCGCTCAGCCAGAGGGGGCCGGACCGAAGAAATCGCCCAGGATGTTGCTTGGCGTCGGCTGGGCATCGTCAACGTGGTGTTCCTCGGCCCGCCCGGCGCGGGAGACCGTGGCTGGGTGCTGGTGGACGCGGGGTTGAACGGCACGGCGCGCATGATCGAGGCGGCGGCGGCCGAGCGCTTCGGGCACGGCGCGCGGCCGCGCGCGATCGTGCTGACGCACGGCCATTTCGATCATGTGGGCGCCCTGCAGCAGCTTGCCCGCCGCTGGGACGCGCCGATATACGCCCATACCCTCGAGCACCCGTTCCTGACCGGTCAGGCGGCCTATCCGCTTGGCGATCCCACGCTGACAGGTGCAATGGCGGCTCTTTGCGGCTTCTATCCCACGGCCCCGGTGGATGTCTCGCCCCGGCTGCAAGCCCTGCCCGAGGACGGGTCGCTGCCCGGCCTCCCGGGCTGGCGCTGGATCCACACGCCGGGGCACGCGCCAGGCCATGTCTCTCTCTGGAGGGAGCGGGACCGGACGCTTGTCGCCGGCGATGCGGTCGTTACCACGCGTCAGGAATCGGCCCTCGCGGTGCTGCGGCAAGCGCCGGAGATGCATGGCCCGCCGGCTTATTTCACACCGGACTGGACGGCGGCGCGGCATTCGGTTCGGCGTCTCGCGGATCTGGCACCGGAAGTCATCGTTGCCGGACACGGCCCGCCGATGGGCGGAGCGCGGATGCGCATGGCGCTGCACGACCTGGCGCGGCATTTCGACGACCTGGCGGTGCCGCACGGTGGCCGCTACGCGCCGCAGCGGGGCTCGGGGCTTGTGGTGACCCACGATGACCGCCGCTGACACCCCACGAACCGCGGGCGCGGAGTTCCCTACGGCTGCCGGCATCTTCTTCGGTCTGGGCATCGGCGGGTTCTTCGACGGTATCGTCCTTCACCAGATCCTTCAGTGGCACCACATGGCGACCAGTGCGGGCGTTTCGGCGGACACGGTAGAGGGGCTGCGCCGGAACACGCTGTTCGACGGCCTCTTCCACGCCGCGACCTACATCTTCGTTATCATCGGGCTTGTCCTGCTCTGGCGCGCCTCCCGCGGGCGGCATCGGCGCTGGTCCAACCGGCTTCTCATCGGAAGCCTTCTGCTGGGCTTCGGCCTGTTCAACGTGGTGGAGGGGATCGTGAATCATCACCTTCTAAGGCTGCACCACGTGAACGAGACCGTCCCGCGGGAGCAGTGGGTTTACTGGGACATCGGCTTTCTGATCTGGGGCGCTGCGATGATCCTTGGCGGCTGGCTGCTGCTGCGGCGGGCGAAGGATTCGACGCCGGGATGAGACGGAGGTCCTCGTGGCAAACGACGCAGAGCAAGGCTATCCCCCTTTCGACATGCCGAAACCCGTGGCGGAAAATCTCTGGATCGTCGACGCGCGGCCGATCCGCGCCTTCGGGATTCCGCTCCCGGTGCGAATGACTGTGGTGCGGCTCGCAAGCGGTGACCTCTGGCTGCATTCCCCGACACGCTTCGCCCCCGCTCTCCTGCAAGAACTTGAGCGGCTGGGCCCCATCCGCCACCTGATCGCGCCGAATATTGGCCACTGGACGTTCCTCGCCGACTGGCAGCGAAACTGCCCCGACGCTACAACTTGGGCTGCTCCGAACCTGCGCCGGCGGCCGCGGATCCGGCTCTCCTCCATTCGCACCGACCGGGACCTGGGCAAGCGGCCACCGCCGGACTGGCAGCACGATCTGGATCAGCGCATCATCGCCGGCGCCGGCTTTCAGGAAGTCGCCTTCTTGCACCGCGAGAGCCGCAGCCTGATCCTCACCGACCTCGTGATGAACCTGGAGCCGGACCGCATGCCCGCCCGCAGCAGGCTTTATGCTGCGCTCAGCGGCACGACGGCGCCCGAGGGCGGCACGCCACGCTACCTGCGCCTGCCGCTTCGGCTGGGCCGCCGGAAGGCGGTCGAAGCCGCCACGGCTCTGATCGACTGGCAGCCTGATAGAGTGATCTTCGCGCACGGACGCTGGTTCGCGAACGACGGTGCGGCGAAGCTGCGGAAGGCCTTCCGCTGGCTGGTCGGGCCATCCGGAGAATGACGTGTCCGCAGAGCCCGTTGGGGCGACAGCCATTGCATCTGTGCGCCCGCCGGAGGCTACCTCGGCGGGCGCGCTTTGGTCTGGCTCCCCGATGAAAACAGTCGGACGCGAGACGCCGAGATAATTTTCAATGATCGATCCTTGGTAGGAACCAGGTCAACAGCCCCGCCAACGGCAGGAAGGCGCAGATCCTGTAGACCGTCTCGACTCCATGGCTGTCTGCCAGAAAACCCAGTAGTGCCGCCGAAATACCCGCGAGTCCGAAGTTCAGCCCGTAGAACAAGCCGCCGATCAGCCCGATCCGGTTTGGCAGCAGATCCATCGCATAGATGAGGATCGAGGCGAATGCGCTGGCCATGATGAGATTGATCATGATCGTCAGAACGCCGGTCCAGAACAGGTCCACGTAGGGCAGGATCAGCGTCAGGGGCAGCGGCCCGAGAATCGAGATCCAGATGATACGATAGCGTCCAATGCGATCCCCTATGATCCCGCCGATCAGGACGCCGACCGCTGCCGCGACGAGGAAGACGAAGAGCATCATCTGCGAGGCCGGGATGGACAGGCCAAACCGCTCGATCAGGTAGAAGGTGTAGAAGGATCGGAAGCTCTCGATGTAGGTGTTCTTGGTGAACATCAGCATGGTCAGGACGACCAGCCCGACGGCGATGGTCGCGTGCGAATGCCGCGGCGTTTCCCGGCCGCCACGGCTCCGCGACCGGATGGACGCGAAGTCGGCGCTCAACTGGCGTTGCTTGCTGCCGATCCAGGCGAGAAGCATCATCGCGGCCAAGGCGGCGACGGCGAACCACGCGAGGCTTGCTTGTCCCCAGGGCACGATGATCAGCGCGGCCAGAGCCGGACCGAGAGAGCCGCCCGCCTGACCGCCGACCTGGAAGATGCCCTGGGCAAGCCCCTGCCGGCCTCCCGCGGCATAGCGTGCATTGCGCGTGGCCTCGGGGTGGAAGATGGAGGACCCGATGCCGATCAGCGCCACCGACACCAGGATCGTCGCGTAGCTCTGCGCGAAGGACAGGCTGACCAGTCCCGAAAGGGTGAACATCATCCCCACGACGGGCGAATACGGGGCCGGATGCCGATCGGTCACCATGCCGACCACCGGCTGAAGCATCGCGCCCGCGATCTGGAACGTCAGCGTGATCATCCCGATCTGGGCGAAGTCCAGTGCGTAGGCGCCTTTCAGGATCGGGTAGACCGCGGGGATCAGCGACTGCATGAGGTCGTTCAGCAGATGCGTCAATCCCAACACCATCAGCACCGCCAGATGAGTTCCCGACCGGGCCGCGGTTGTCATGATGCTTTCACTTTCGAGAACGTGGCACTGATGTAGGATGGCTCGTGTTAAGCTCGCCGGAAGTTGCTCGTCATGAATACAATCGTCAAGCACTCCAGCCGCAGGCGGCCCAACACCTGGCTCCGGACGAGCGAGGCGGTGAAGGTATCCGCGTCGACCACTCGGCCAGACCGCCGACGGAGGCCAGCTGACCGGCCCGGTGCAGAGTTCCCAGCCCCTCCAATGCCAACTTGCCGAGGGTCGTGCTTCCTGCGCCACTCATAGACCTGCCAACGGTTCACATCATGGTGCCGGGCTACGTCCGCCACCTTCGCTCCGGAAGTTAAGCCTTCCGCGGCAGTCCGCGCCCGCTTTGCTCCGCATGGCCCAGCCAGTGCGCCCTGTCGTGGAGCAATTTGGGATCTGGCCTCGCCGCATCGGTGGTCCACAGTTGGCAACTGCCAGCCCGCAGTGAAGGCTTCGGCCAGCAAAAGCGCGAAGCGTGACAGCCCGAGGTTGCGCACCGTTCTTGAGTCACGGCATGTCCGCTCCTGAACTTTGACAAGCGCCCTCTCGCACTTGCGGCGAAGGGAGGGAATCCGCCCACACAACCAGCTTGCTTAAACACTGACCGCCTCAGCCTCAGGAGGAACGGTGTCGCCTGCACCCAAGGCCAGCGTGACGGTGACGCATGATAGCGCGCTGTTCGTGGTTCTCGTATTTGACCGCAGCGCCGGCGCGTTCCTGAGTTTGTAGCTCTCAAACGTAGCACCTTGGGGAGGGTAGGTTTCGGCGGTTGCGGGCTCCCGCAACCAGCTTTAGCGAACCAGCATCGATATGATCCGACGCGCCCGGCTGGGCCGCGTCGATCATTGCCGGTAGCGCGCCGTCGAGTACGGGCGTCGTGCTGCCGTTCGGCTCCGTGCGCACAGTCACGCGCGAGATCAGCCCGCGAACGATCTCCAGAACCTTGGTGCGTATTGCCAGGTCCGTCAGACGCTGCGCGAACTCGGCCACCTTCCTGCGATACAGATCCGACAGATTGGGATGCAGGCGCACCGGATCGGGCGGCGGGGCAGCCAGCTGCTCCGCGAGATCACTTTGTCGCGCTTCCATCTCCTCGATGCGGCTCAGGAGTCCGGGCGTTCTGAGGCCATCAGCGATGGCGTCGTATATCCCGTTCAGCTTTGCCGTGACCGCCGCGTGCTCCTGTTCCACCTGCTTGCGGGCGGCTTCGGCCGTTCCGCGTGTGGCATTCGTTGCGGTCGTGAACGCCTTGATGAACGCCGCGACGGCGTCGGGCTCCATCAGCCTGTCCTGCAGCAGTGCGAGGACAGCCTCTTCCAGGTCGCCGCGTTTGTAGGACTTGCGGTGGGTGCAGGTTCGAGCTTCCGCGCAGCCGAGCAGGCGACGTAGTCCTTCCCGACCGTGACCATGGCGCTGCCGCAGCAATCGCAGAACAGCAATCCGGTCAAAAGGTGGACCTTACGGCGCTTCTCCTAGAAGCGGCTCGCCTTGATGCCCTGAACGGCCGGCGTTGCGTCTATGGCTTCCTGCCTCGTCTTCACGCGTTGCCAAAGCGCGTCATCGACGATGCGCGGGTCGGGAACCTGAGTAGCGATCCACGACTCCGGCGGGTTTTGCCGGGACACGCGCTTGCCCGTCTGCGGGTCCTTGACGTACCGAAGGCGGTTCCAGACGAGACGGCCGACGTGGAGCTCGTTGTTGAGGATGCCGTCGCCCGGCGCGACCGGCGGTTCGTCGCCGCCTTCGACATCGACGATCGCAAGCGGGGCTAGGAGCCCAACCAGGTGATCTCGGCTGAACTCGATCACCGGGTGAAGAACATCCTCGCCCTCGTCACCACCATCGCGCGGATGACCGGGCACACGACGTCGACCTACCGGGACTTCAAGGCAGGCTTCTTCGACCGGATCCAGTCGCTGTGACGGACGCATGCGAAGCTCGCCAGCGCCAACTGGGACGGCGTCAACCTGCACGATCTCGTCGCCGACGAACTGCGCATCTATTCGCCCGACAGCGCGCGCTTCCAACTCGACGGAAGCGACTGAACGCTCACCCCCGGCGCGGCGCAGAGCATCGCGCTGGCGATTTACGAACTCGTGACGAACGCCGCGAAGTACGGTGCGTTGTCCTGCGACGGCGGGCGGATCCTGATCCATGTGGGCTTGCAGGACGGGGCGGTCGTGCTGACCTGGACCGAGATGTGCGTCGGAGCGGTGCCGCCACCGACCCGCGAGGGATACGGGACGATCGTGATCCGGACGGCCATCGAGACGCAGCTCGGTGGAGAGGTCGCACGCGAGATCGGCAACGATGGCATGGTCTACCGCTTTACCTTCGCGCAATCCTTATTCATCAGCACGGAGCTGTCCGAATGACATCCATTCTCGTGGTCGAGGATGACGCGATCCTCGGTGTGGACCTGAAGATGACGCTCGAGGATGCCGAGTATTCAGTGGTCGGCCCGGCGATGGCCCAAGCCCACAGAAATTCTGGATCACCGCCTCGGATGCTCGACGACAACCACGTCGAAGGCGCGATCCTGGACATTAACCTCGGCAACGAGCGCAGCGACGCCATCGCCGACCGGCTCGACGATGCCGGCATCCCGGTCTTCTTCCTTTCTGGCCACTCGGCCTCAGTCCTGCAGGAGCGGCACCAGTTGAAGCAGATCCTCGCCAAGCCCCACGCGGATGCGGCCCTTTTCAGGATGCTGCCTGAGCATATCGGCGGCGCGTCGTAAGCCGATCACGCACCCGCACATGCGCAAGACGCCCTGAGGCAAAGCGCCGGGCGTTTTGCTGTGCGCGGACCAGCGCGGCGTGTTCGCATCGGACTGGTGGGAGTTCCAGCCTTCCGGATCTTGGCAGGCACGCGTTTCGCAGCAGCCTGATTTTCACGCATTTGATTGACATCTCGCACGAACTGGCGAAACCTGATCACAAGATGAAGCGAGTCGCTCGCTGTGGGAGGGTATGTTGAGCGATATGGGCCGCCATGACACGATTCTCGCCCTCCTGCGGGATCGGCCGTTCGTTTCCGTCAGCGAACTGATCTCGGTGCTCGAAGTGTCGCCCGCGACCATCCGGCGGGACATCGACAAGCTGTCCGAGGCGGGCGCCGCGCAGAAGGTCTATGGCGGTATCGCGGCCGTCGATGCCGAGCATCGGCGCCGCGCCATCGCGCTGCCGTTCAGCGACAACCGCGACATCGCGGTGGCAGCCAAGCGCGCCATCGCGCGTTCGGCCTCGGCCCTGGTGCGGGACGGCAGCATCGTCATCGTGCACGCGGGTTCGACCTGCTTTCACTTCGGTGTCGAGATCGCCAACCGCAACGTGCGCATCGCGACCCATTCCATGCCGCTGGCCGGGTATCTGGCCGAGTTCGGAACCTGCCAGGTGACGGTCAGCGGCGGCGACCTGCACCGCGAGCCGGGGTTGCTCTACTCTCCATCCGGGTTCGATCAGGGCTTCTACGCGTCGCAGTTCTTCGTGGGTGCGTTGGGCGTCGGGCCGAGCGGCATCCTCGAGTCGCACCCGCTGCTGGTCCACTTCGTGAAGACCTTCGCCGACCGGACGAACGAGATCGTCCTGCTGGCCGACAGCCGCAAGTTCGACGAACGGCCGCCGCTGGTGGCGCTGCCGTTGTCGCGCGTGTCGCACGTCGTGACGGATGACGGGCTGAAGGACGCGCATGCCAGGATGCTCGAGGAGAACGGCGTACGCTTCACCATCGCGGATACGTCACGGGGGGCCGCATGAGCACCGACGCACCCGTTCTGGAGATGCGCGGCATCTCGAAATCCTTCGGGCCGGTCCGGGCGCTGAGCGACGTCTCGCTCACCGCGCATGGCGGCGAGGTCCACGCGCTGATGGGCGAGAACGGCGCGGGCAAGTCCACGCTGATGAAGATCCTGTCGGGCGCCCATTCTCCCGATCCCGGCGGCGAGGTCTTCGTCGCGGGCGAGAAGATGCCGCTGGGCAACCCCAAGCTCGCCAAGGCGCACGGGGTAGCGGTGATCTACCAGGAGCTGACGCTGGCGCCGAACCTGAGCGTCGCGCAGAACGTCTTCCTGGGCAACGAGCGGTCGTCGCGCGGCATCGTCAGCCGTCGCGGGATGGCGGCGGCGACACAGCCGATCCTCGACCGGCTGGGCGTCTCGTTCGGGCCCGACACCAGGGTGGCCCGCCTGTCGCTGGGCGAGCGGCAGCTGGTCGAGATCGCCCGCGCGCTGTCGACGAATGCTCGGATCATCGTGATGGACGAACCGACCACGTCGCTGTCCAGCCGCGAAACCGAGAAGCTGTTCGCCGTGATCCGCAGCCTCAAGGAGCAGGGGATCGCCATCGTCTACATCAGCCACCGGATGGACGAGATCTACGAGCTTGCCGACCGCTGCTCGGTGCTGCGCGACGGCACATATGTGGGCACGCTTCCGCGCGACGAGCTCGACGCCTCCAGGCTCGTCTCGATGATGGTCGGGCGGGACCTGTCGACCTTCTACAAGAAGGACCACAAGCCGCTCGAGGCCGAGCGGGACGTGGTGCTGTCGGTCGAGGATCTGGGCAACGGCCGCGACGTGCTGGACTGTTCGTTCAAGGTGCACCGGGGCGAGGTGCTGGGTGTGGCGGGCCTCGTCGGGTCGGGCCGGACCGAGCTGCTGCGCCTGATCTACGGCGCCGACCGCGCGACGACTGGCCGTGTCCTGCTGGACGGGCAGGACGTCACGCCGAGGACCCCGCGCGAGGCGCTCGACCGCGGCATCGTCTACCTGACCGAGGACCGCAAGGCGCTTGGCCTGTTCCTCGACATGTCGATCTCGGACAACGTCAACATGGCGGTGGCCGATCGCGACGGCAAAACCGGCGGCCTGCGCAACTTCGCCCGCGCGGCCGAGCGGGCGCGCAACGCGATCCGCGCGCTGTCGATCCGCACGCCGTCGGCCTCGCTGACGGTCGGGGCGCTGTCGGGGGGCAACCAGCAGAAGGTCCTGCTGGCGCGCCTGCTCGAGACCGAGCCGCGCGTGCTGCTGCTCGACGAGCCGACGCGCGGCGTGGACGTGGGCGCGAAGTCCGAGATCTACCGGCTGATCGACGAGTTGGCGGGCCGGGGTCTCGCCATCGTCATGGTCTCGAGCGAATTGCCGGAGATCGTGGGCGTCGCGGACCGCTGCCTGGTCATGCGCGAGGGGCGGATCGCGGGCGAGGTCGCCGCGGGTCCGGACAAGCCGATCGAACAGGAAGACGTCATGGCCTTCTCCACCGGCGCGCATGGCGCGCGCGGTGAGGCATCCGGGGCCGGCAGAGAGGGGAGAGCCATATGACAGAGACGGCGACAGGCGACGCGAACACCAAGCGGCGGCAGGCACGGGCGCTGATCACGGCGCTGGGGATGCTGCCCGTCCTGGTGCTGCTGGCGGTGGGATTCGAGCTGATGACCGGCAAGTTCCTGTCGGTCAACAACATCTCGATCGTCATGCAGCAGGCGTCGATCAACATCGTGCTGGCCGCGGGCATGACCTTCGTGATCCTCACGGGCGGCATCGACCTGTCGGTGGGCTCGATCCTTGCGGCGTCGGCGATGGCCGCCGTGATCGGCTCGCTCTGGCCGGGGGCGTTCGGCTACCTGGGCATCCTGCTGGGCCTGGGCCTCGGCCTTGCCTTCGGGCTGGTCAACGGCGCGCTGATCGCCTTCCTGCGATTGCCGCCCTTCATCGTGACGCTGGGCGCGCTGACCGCGGTCCGGGGCGTGGCGCGCCTGCTGGGCGACGACACGACGGTGTTCAACTCGAACCTGCCGTTCGCCTTCCTCGGCAACGGCACGGTATTGGGCGTACCGTGGCTGGCGATCATCGCGATCTCGGTCGTGCTGGTGTCCTGGTTCGTGCTGCGCGCCACCGTCCTGGGGACGTGGATCTACGCCGTCGGCGGCAACCAGGAGGCGGCGCGCCTCACCGGCATCAAGGTCTGGGTCGTGCTGCTCTTCGCCTACGGCGTGTCCGGGCTGCTGTCGGGGCTCGGCGGGGTGATGTCGGCCGCACGGCTCTACGCGGCGAACGGGCTGCAGCTGGGCCAGGCCTACGAGCTCGACGCGATCGCGGCGGTGATCCTCGGCGGCACCAGCTTCGTCGGCGGCGTGGGGTCGATCTGGGGCACGCTGATCGGCGCGCTGATCATCGCGGTGCTGTCCAACGGCCTGATCCTGACCGGCGTCTCGGACATCTGGCAATTCATCATCAAGGGCCTCGTCATCATCGTCGCCGTGGCGCTCGACCGCTACCGGCTGCAGGGCGGCGCCCGGACCTGACGACACCAAAACGCATGCAACAGGAGGATATGATGCGTTCAATCAAGACACTCATGTGCGGGACGGCGATGGCCGTCGGGCTCGCGGCATCCGCCAGCGCGCAGGACAAGACGCTGGAAAGCGTCGGCATCTCGGTCGGCCTGCTCGGCAACCCGTTCTTCGTCGCGACGATCGAGGGCATCACCGACGCCGCCAAGGAGATCAATCCCGACGTCCAGGTGACCGCGGTCTCGGCCGACTACGACCTCAATAAGCAGGTCAGCCAGATCGACAACTTCATCGCCGCCGGCACCGACATCATCATGCTCAACGCGGTGGACGCCAGCGCGATCGAGCCTGCGGTGACGCGCGCCAAGGACGCGGGCGTCGTGGTCGCGGCGTTCGACGTCTCGGCGCCCGGCGCCGAGGTCACCGTGATGACCGACAACGTGGCCGCCGGCCGCAAGGCGTGCCAGTACATCGTCGACAACATCGGCGGTGAAGGTGACGTCGTCATCGTGAACGGCCCCGCGTCGTCCTCGATCCTCGACCGGGTGCAGGGCTGCAAGGAGGTGTTCGAGGGCACCGAGGGCATCAACGTCCTCTCGGACGACCAGAACGCCGGAGGCTCGCGCGAGGGCGGTCTGGACGTCATGCAGGGCCTGCTGACCCGCTTCGACCACATCGACGGCGTCTTCGCGATCAACGATCCGACCGCGCTGGGCGTCGAGCTCGCCGCAAGGCAGCTGAACCGCGACGAGTTCATCATCACCGGCGTCGACGGCGCGCCCGACATCGAGGAGGCGCTGGAATCCGGCAACTCGCTCATCAAGGCGTCGGCGAGCCAGGACCCCTACACGATGGCGGCCCAGTCGATGGAGCTGGCCTACCAGGTGTTCCAGGGCACCCCGCCGGACGAGAGCACCGTGCTGATCGACCCCGAGCTGATCACCTCGGAGAACATCGGCGACTACACCGGTTGGACCGATCCGCGCTGACTTGACCACAGGGTGCGCCTCGACGGGGCGCGCCCGCCACCACAAGGGGCAACATGCAGCTTTCCGCGCTCAAGCAGGCCGTCCTCGACGCCAATCTCGCCACCGTCCGAAGCGGGCTCGTCATGGCCACGTTCGGCAACGCCAGCGGCATCGACCGCGAGGCCGGCGTGATGGCGATCAAGCCCAGCGGCGTGCCCTACGAAAGGATGTCCGCCGACGACATGGTCAGCGTCCGGCTCGACGGCACCGTCGTCGACAACCGCTGGCGTCCGTCGTCGGATCTCGACACGCACCTGGTGCTCTACCGCGCGTTCGAGGGCATCGGCGGCGTGATTCACACGCACTCGACCTATGCCACGATCTTCGCGCAGGCGATGACGCCGATCCCCTGCCTGGGCACGACGCATGCCGACTACTTCCGCGGCGAGATCCCCGTGACGCGCCACCTGACCGACACCGAGATCGCCGAGCGCTACGTCGCCGCCACCGGCGAGGCCATCGTCGAGACCGTGGCCGACCGCGATCCGCTGGAAATTCCGGCGGTACTGGTCGCGGGGCACGGCCCCTTCGTCTGGGGCACGACGCCCGAGAACGCGGCGCTCAATGCCCTGATCCTCGAGGAATGCGCCAAGATGGCGTGGTACGCGCTGCAGCTGCGCCCGGACCTGCCGCCGATCCCGCGCCCGCTGCTCGACCGGCACTTTTTGCGCAAGCACGGCAAGGACGCGACCTACGGCCAGGCGGAGCTGACATGACCCTGGTCGCCGGAGCCGATTTCGGAACGCTGAGCGTCCGCGTCACGATCATGGAGACCGAGACCGGCGACGTGGTCGGCGCCGCGGTGGCCGAGTATCCGCTGAAGCGGTCCGACAGCGATCCG
>NZ_JBELMH010000007.1:20352-58224 GCF_042096055.1 Citreimonas sp.
CGTGGTCGGCGCCGCGGTGGCCGAGTATCCGCTGAAGCGGTCCGACAGCGATCCGTTGCTGGCGCAGCAGGCGCATGACGATCACATGACGGCGCTCGCCTCGGCCATGCGTGCCGCGATCGCGGATGCGGGCATCGACGGGCACGACATCGCCGCCTTTGCCGCCGACACCACCGGGTCGAGCGTCGTCATGGTCGACGAAGACCTGCGGCCGCTCGACGACTATTACCTCTGGTGCGACCACCGCGCGCACGAGGAGGCGGCCGAGATCACCCGCCGCGGCCGCGAGGAAGGGCTCGAGGCGCTGCGCTGGTGCGGCGGCGTCTACAGCCACGAATGGGGTTACGCCAAGCTGCTGCACTTCCTGCGCCACAATCCCGACAAGCGCGACCGCGTCGCCGCCGTGCTCGAGCATTGCGACATGCTGGTCGCGACGCTGACCGGCGCCGCGGTCGACGACCTGCCGCGGTCGGTCTGCGCCGCCGGGCACAAGTGGATGTGGGGCAAGGCGTGGGGCGGCCTGCCTGACCAAGGCTTCCTGTCGCGGGTCGACCCGTTGCTGGAGGGCGTCAACACGCGGCTCGGCGGGCGCTACGGCGTCTCGTCCGAAAATGCGGGCCACCTGACCGCCGAATGGGCTGAGCGCCTGGGGCTGAGGCCGGGAATCCCGATCCCCTTCGGCGCCTTCGACTCGCACTGGGACGCGGTCGCCTGCGGCTGCGGGCCCGGCGACGTGGTCAACGTCGTCGGCACCTCGACCTGCATCATCGCGCTGGGGCCGCTGTCGATGGACCCGGTCGCCGGCATCTGCGGCGCCGTGCCCGAAAGCGCACTGCCGGGCCACATGGGCGTCGAGGCGGGACAATCCGCCACCGGCGACATCTTCGACGCGATAGCCCGGCGCGCCGGCAGCGACGTGGCGACGCTTTCCGCGGGGCTCGAACACCGGGCGGCGGGTGCGTCGGGCCTGCTGCGGCTGGTGTGGGACAACGGCGACCGGACCGTGCTCGTGCGCTCGGACCTCGGCGGCGTGACCCTGGGCTGGGACCTCGCCCACACCGCCGCGGACGAGATGCACGCCGCCTTCGAGGGCATGGCCATGCATATCCGCGTGATCATCGAGCGGATGCGCGGCGGCGGTCTCGACCTACGGCGCGTTGTGAACGGCGGCGGCATCCCGCAGAAGAACGCGGCACTGAACCAGATCTATGCCGACGTGCTGGACGCCGAGATCCACGTGCCCGCCCGTTCGCCCGTCGGCGTCGGCGCCTGCATCTTCGCATCGGTGGCGGCGGGCTGCTTCGCCACCGTCGAGGACGCCCAGGCGGCATTGTCGCCGGCGACCCGGACCTACGCGCCGAGGCCCGGAAACCGCGAGCGGTACGAGAACCTGTACAGCCTCTTCACGGACCTCTACTTCGGGTTCGGCGAAGGCCGGCAGGTCGACCTGGGCAGGGTGCTGCCGGCGTTGCGCCAGTTGAGGCTGTCGGCCGGATCGCCGCAGGCATGACGGCCGGCCGCGGTCGCGCGACTGGGGCAGCATCAATCGCCAGTAGCCGGAATCGCCGCAATACGGCAGATGATAGGCGACACGTCACCAGGAGCATCGCATGACCCTTCCCTCCGCCGTCGCCGAGACCCCGGCCGCCGACTCCGCAGACGCGCTGGATCACTTCCTGCGTCGCCTGAGCTTCGAGACGGATTGCTGGGACACCCATGACGCGCTGTCGCAAGGGACCACCGATTTCGTCCTGCTCGACGTGCGCAGCCCGGCGCTCTATGCCGAAGGTCACGTCCCCGGCGCGCTGAACCTGCCGCACGGCAAGATGACCGAGCGGCGCATGGCCGACTGGCCCGCGGACACATTGTTCGTGGTCTACTGCGCCGGGCCGCATTGCAACGGGGCCAACAAGGCCGCCGTCCGGCTGGCGCGCATGGGACGCCCGGTGAAGGAGATGATCGGCGGCGTCACCGGCTGGCTGGACGAGGGGTTCCTGCTCGCCAAGGGGGACGCGCCGTCGTCGGTGACGGAAGTCGAGGCCGGGCAGGTCGCTTAGGAAACGCGGCCGACGGCCGGCGATGCAGGTCTTGGCTGCCGGCTAGAGCACACGTTCCAGCCAGCGGGCCGCGTCCAGCAGGGCCGCGTCGCGCGCCGGGGGCGCGGCCAGTTGCACGCCGATCGGCAGGCCGGCGGGGCCGGACGCCGTGGGCAGGTGCAGCGCCGGGCCGCCGAGCAGCGTCCAGACGCGGTTGAACTGCGGGTTGCCGGTGCCAGTCTCGGCCAGCGGCGCCTCTCCGTGGGCGCTGAGCGTGACGACCGCGTCGAAGCCGGCCATGGCGTGCAGGAGGCGCGGGCCTATGGTGCGGCGGACCTCGCAGGCCTCGAGGAAATCGCGCACAGGGATCGCCGCCCCTTCGTCGAGATAGACGCGCAGCGCATCGCTGAGCAGGTCGCCGTGGTTCGCGCGTTCGCTGGCCAGGGCGCGCGCGCCTTCCCACGCCATGATCGTCATCTGCGCGGCCAGCAGCTGTCCCCATTCCGCGCCCGCGCCGAGCGTGGTGACCTGTGCGCCGGCCTTCGATGCCGCCTGCGCGACGCGGTCGAGTTCGGCCAGGGCCGCAGGCTCGGCATCGTCCGCGTCCGGCGTGGCCCAGACCGCGAGGCGCGGCGCGCGCTCCGCCGACGGCGTGGCGAGGTCGGCCCGGCCGGCCATCACCGACACGAACAGCGCGGCCTCGGACACGGTGCGCGCAAACCCTCCGACCGTGTCGAGCGTCTCGCCGAAGGACGCAAGCCCGGCTCGGCTGATCGTCGCGAAGCTGGGCTTGTAGCCGACCACGCCGCAGAAGGCCGCCGGCCGTACGATGGACCCGGCCGTCTGCGTGCCCGTCGCCAGCGTGGCGCCGCCCGCCGCCACCGTCGCGGCCGATCCGCTGGACGAACCACCCGGCGTGCGGGCGATGTCGTGCGGGTTGCGCGTGGGGCCGGGGGTGAGGTGCGCGAACTCGGTCGTCACGGCCTTGCCCACCACCAAGCCGCCGGCCGCCCGGATCGCCGCCACCGCGGCGGCGTCCCGTCCCGGGCGCCGGCCCGCGTAGATCGGAGAGCCGCAGGCCGTGGGCATGTCGACGGTGTCGAAAATGTCCTTGATGGCGACCACGTGGCCCGACAGGGGCCCGGCGGTCCCGAGCGCGTCCAGCCGGCGCGCTTCTGCCATGACCGTTTCGGCGTCGAGCCATGCGTAGGCGTGCAGGCGCGGCTCGTCGGCGGCGATACGGTCGAGAGCGGGCTCGGCAAGTGACAGGACGGACATCGGCAACCTCCGGTGGGCGCGGGTGACGGCGGTGCGAGCGCCTCTTGCGTGCTTGAGGCGTGCCGCGGCGATTCGCACCCTCCGGTGCGCGGCAGAGTTTGCAAAACCATCACAAATCGCCAAAGAGCCTGCGGAAACGCTTCATGATTTTGCATTCGCGATCACGTTGGCGCTAACGACACGGGCCGCGTCCCAAGGATGCGGCCGACGTCGCGTTTGCTGTCGGTGTCCGCGTCAACGGGCGGACGCACACCAACAGCGAGGTTCGAAGATGACTTTCACGACCCTGAAGGGCGGCGCGCTGCGTGCCGTCGCCGTGGGCGCGATGCTCACGCTGGGTGCCGCGCCGGTTGCGGCACAGGATTCCTTTACCTGGACGGTGCAGACCGCTTACGCCGCCGGCGACGATCTTCACCAGACCTATGTCGAACTGGCCGAGAAGATCGAGCTCATGTCCGGCGGGCGCCTGATGCTCGAGGTCTCGCCCGGCGGCGCCTTCGTGCCGGCCTTCGACGTGCTCGACGCGGTCGACCAGGGCGTGCTCGACGCGGCGGGCGGCGACGGCGACTACTGGGTGGGCAAGCATCCGGCCGGCAGCCTGTTCGCGTCGTCGCCTGGCTTTGGCATGCCGTCGATCGACCTGATGGCGTGGATGGAATACGGCGGCGGCAAGGAGCTGTTCGAAAGCTACATCACCGAAACGCTGCAATACACCAACACCGTGCCGTTCCTGATCAGCCCGGCGCAGGCGCAGCCCTTCGGCTGGTTCGAAGAGCCGATCACCTCGGTCGCCGACATCGAGGGGCTGAAGTTCCGCACGCCCGGCCTGCCGGTGGACGTGATGCGCGAGATGGGGGCGGCCGTGGTCACCGTGCCCGGCTCGGAAGTGGTGCCCGCGCTCGAACAGGGCGTGATCGAGGCGGCCGAGTATTTCGGCCCCAAGGCGGACATGGTCCTGGGCCTGCCCGACGTGCGCAAGACCTACATGATGCCCAGCTACCTGCAGATCGGGCTCGTGCAGAACTTCTTCGTCAACCAGGCGCGCTGGGACGAACTGCCCGAGGATCTGAAGGCCATCGTCACCTACGCCGTCATGGCCGAGTCCGCCGATTTCTACTGGCGCGGGCTGCAGGAGAACTCGATCGCGCTGCGGCAGATGGAGACCGAGATGGGCGTGACCGTCGCCGAGACCCCGCGCGAGGTCATGGAGGCGCAGCTGGCCGCGTGGGAGACCGTCCTCGACGGCTATGCCGCGGACGACGAATTCTTCGCCTCGGTCATCGACAGCCAGCGCGAATTCGCCTCGCGCGTCGTCGCGCTGAAGGCGCGCATCAACCCGCCGCTCGACATCGCGCTCGAGGTGTTCGGCTTCGGCGGCGCCCCGGCCGAGATGGACTGACCGCGGCGACGTCGCACCAGGGACACCGCGCCGCCCGCGACGCGCGCGGTGTCCGCCCCCCGACATGAACGTTCAGGCGGTGCCCGTACGGCGGCCCGCCGCAGGAGAGCCCATGGCACCCACCCGAGATGACGACGCCGTCGCGAAGGCCCTCGCCGAGACCGACGAGGACCTGCCCGACATCGACAAGCTGCGCCGCCCGCCCGATGCGCTGCCGCCGGGACCGCGGCGCATCGTCGTGGCGCTCGACACCTTCGCGGACTGGTTCGGGCAGGTGCTGGCCTGGCTGGTGCTGGCGCTGGTCGTCGTGGTGGTGATGGAATCGATCCGCCGCTACGCATTCAACGCGCCCAGCATCTGGGCCTACGACGTCAGCTACATGCTCTACGGCACGATCTTCATGCTGGGCGCCGCGGTCACGCTGCGGTTCCGGGGGCACATCCGGACGGACCTGTTCTTCAACACCTGGACGCCACGCACCCAGGCGGCGGTCGACCTGACGTTCTACATCCTGCTGTTCTTTCCGGGGATGCTGTTCTTCCTGATTGCGGGCTACGATCAGGCGGCGCGCTCCTACGCCATTACCGAGCGCGCGGCGGCCAGCTTCTGGCGACCGATCCTGTGGCCCTACCGGGCGGTGATCCCGCTGACGGCGGCGCTGGTCATGCTGCAGGGCGTGTCCGAGATCATCAAGGCGTGGTACCAGTTCAGGACGGGGCGCCCGGTATGAGCATCGGCGTCATCCTTGGCTTCGTCATGCTGCTTGCGCTGCTGTCGGGCATCTTCCTGGGCTTTCCCATCGCCTTCACGCTGATCGTGCTGACGGTCGTCTTCGGCTTCGTTGGGCTAGGCGACATGGCCTTCAACATCATGGTCTTCCAGGCCTGGGGCGTCATGGGCACCGAGACGCTGGCCGCGGTGCCGCTGTTCATCTTCATGGGCTACATGCTGGAACAGGCCGGCATCATGGAGCGTCTGTTCCGCGGATTTCAGTTCTGCCTCGCCGGCCTGCCGGGCGCGCTTTACATCGGCGTGCTGCTGACGGCGACGATCTTCGCCACGGCCACGGGCATCATCGGCGCCTCGGTGACGCTGATCGGGATGCTGGCCGCCCCGGTCATGGCCAAGGCGAACTACGACCCGGCGCTGTCGGCGGGCACGATCACCGCCGGCGGCACGTTGGGCATCCTGATCCCGCCCTCGGTCATGCTGGTGGTGCTGGGGCCGGTCGCCGGCGTCTCGATCCCGCAGCTTTTTGCCGCGTGCATCGTCCCCGGCCTGCTGATCACGGTCCTGTTCATCACCTACACGATGGTGCGCTGCTGGATTAACCCCGAACTCGGCCCGCCCATGCCTCAGGACGAGCGCCCCGAGACCTGGCGCGTCGCGGTGAAGGAGCTGGTCGTCGGCATGGTGCCGATGGTCGCGCTGATCGGCGCCACGCTGGGCAGCATCCTGACGGGCGTGGCCACGCCCACCGAAGGCGCCGGCATGGGGGCCGCGGGTGCGGTGATCCTGACCATCCTCTACGGCCGCTTCAACCTCAAGCGCCTGCACCGGGCGATGTTCCAGACGGTGCTGGTCTCGTCGATGATCCTGTTCCTGCTGCTGGCGTCGAACATGTTCGGCGCTGTGTTCAACCGGCTGGGGACGGGGCCGTGGATCGCCAACGCGATGGTCGCGATGGACCTGCCGCCGATGGGGATCGTGATCGCGCTGATGGTGGTGGTCTTCCTGCTTGGCTGGCCGCTGGAATGGGCGCCCATCGTGTTCATCTTCCTGCCGATCTTCCTGCCCATCGTCGAGGCCGCCGGCATCAACCTGCTTTGGATCACGGCGCTGGTGGCGGTGAACCTTCAGACGGCGTTCCTGTCGCCCCCGGTGGCGATGGCGGCCTACTACCTGAGGGCGGTCGCCCCGCAATGGGGCATCCGGCAGATCTACTCGGGGATGTTCCAGTTCGTCGGCCTGCAGGTGATCGCGCTGATCCTGGTGCTGCTGTTCCCGGCGCTGGCCCTGTGGTTGCCGGCCGTCATGTTCCAGTGACCGCGCACAGGGTGCGCGGTCAGGGACCGGTGACGGGCAGGCCGCTGGGCACCGATGCGGGCACGCCCAGCCGCTCGGCCCGGTCCTCGAGCGCGTGCAGGAACGCGATCAGGTCGGCGATCTCGTCGTCCGTCAGGCTCGACGGCGCGAGGTCGCTCGCCGCGGCGATGGCGTCGATCTCGGCGGCCGAGGACAGCACGATGTCGTCGCGCGCGCCGGGGAAGTCGGGCAGCATCGCCTGGTCGAGATCGTAGGCCCGCAGCGAGGCCTCGGGGTCGAGGTGGTGGCGAATGACCGCTTCGAGCGTCGCGAACGCGCCGTCGTGCCCGTAGGGCGCGGTGAGGGTCACGTTGCGCAGCGACGGCGTGCGGAAGGCGAAGGCGTCCTCGGCATCGCCGGTGACACGGATGCGGCCCTCGTCGCGGGCGTGGTTCTCGAACCGGGCGGCCTTGCCGGGGCCGAACTGGGGCACGGCGATCGCGTGGAAGTCGTGGTCGGTCTGCAGCCATCCGGAATGACACGCGGCACAGCCGGCCTTGCCGTAGAACAGCGCCTGTCCGGCCCGCGCCTCGGGCGGAAGCGGCGCGCCGCCCGTCATCGCCCGGTCGAATGCGGAATCGTCTGCCCGCCATTCGAAAGCGATGAAATCCGCGACGACGTTCGCGATGGCGGTGAAGGTGATGTCCTGGCCGGGCAGGGCGGTGTCGAACCGCTCGCGGTATTCGGGAATGGCCGAGACACGGGCGGCGATCCCGTCCCACGCGCCGCCCGGCTGCGCCAGAAGCCCCTGGCGCACCAGCTGGCTGATCTCGTTCTCGGAATAGTGCCCAGCCATCTCGTCGCCCGAGAGGACCGGAAACATCGCCTGCGCGGCAAGCGGCGAGTCGAAGCCCAGCGTCATGTCGGCACCCAGCGGGGTCCGGATGCCGTTGGGCTGATCGGGGTCATGCTCCAGCCGGCCGTCGTGGAAGAACCGGGTGAATTCGGCCGCGCCGAGGTTCCACAGCCCCGGCGCGTTGCGCGGAATGCGCTGCTCGGGGTGGTTGTCGTCTCCGATGCGCCGTTTCGGGCCCAGCCCGATGCCGCCATCGCCAATGGCGAGCGAGACGCCGTCGCCCGTGCCGAAGTCAGGATGGTGGCAGGTCGCGCAGCTGACGCTCCGGTTGCCCGACAGGATCGGGTCGTAGAACAGAAGCTGCCCCAGTGCGACGCGGGCCGGATCGGCCTCGGGAAAGACGGGACGCGGGCCAAGGTCCTGCCCCTGCGCGGATGACGCGAGGGTCGCGGCGACGAGGGACAGGAACAGCCTTTTCATTGCTCAGGCTCCGGAGGCAGGCCGCCTGCTCTGTTTCAGCGCAGGGTAGAGCGCGCGGTAGCGGTCGTAAGCCGCATCGTAGGCGGCGGTCAGGGTCGCGTCTGGCTCAATCAGCGCGGCGGTGGCGGGTGGCGTCATGACCTCGCCCGGTGCCGCGCCGGTATGGGCGCAGATGGCCAGGCGGGCGGCGCCCATCGCGGCGCCAAGCTCGCTGCCGGCAGGCAGCGAAAGCGGCAGGTTCAGGCTGTTCGCCAGCGTCGTGAGCCAGAAGCGCGAGCGCGCGCCGCCGCCGACGGCGAACAGCGTGTCGAACCGCGCGCCCGTGCCTTCCAGCGCGGTCAGGCTGTCGCGCAGGGCGAAGGCCACGCCCTCCATCACCGCGCGGGTCAGCTCGGCGCGCCCGGTGCCGACGTCTAGGCCGATGAAGGCGCCCCGGATGCGGCTGTCGTTGTGCGGCGTCCGCTCGCCCGACAGGTACGGCAGGAACGTGACATTCGAGGGGCCTTCGGCCTTCTCGGGCAGGGCCGAGGACAGGTCGGCCGGGCTTTCGCCCAGGGTGCGCGACAGCCAGTTGAGGCTGTCGGTCGCGGCCAGGATCACGCCCATCTGGTACCAGCGGTCCGGCACGGCGTGGCAGAAGCTGTGCACCGCCGAGGCCGGGTCGGGCGCATAGCGGTCGCGACCCGCCATCAGCACGCCCGAGGTCCCGAGCGAGACGAAGCCGGTGCCTTCGCCCAAAGCACCGATGCCGCAGGCGGCGGCCGCGTTGTCGCCCGCGCCGCCGGCGACGACCACGGGCTCGGACAGGCCCCACTCGGACAGAAGCGCCGCGCGCAGCATGCCGCCGGGCGCCGCGCCCTCGACCAGGTCGGGCATCTGGTCGCGCCGCATGCCGCCGTGCTCCAGCGCCGCCTCGGACCAGTCGCGCCGGCCCACGTCGAGCCACGCGGTGCCCGCGCTGTCGGACATGTCCGAGATATGCTCGCCCGTCAGCCACAGACGCAGGTAATCCTTAGGCAGCAGGACCTTGGCCACCTTGTCGAAGACCTGCGGCTCGTGATTGCGGACCCACATCAGTTTCGGTGCGGTGAAGCCCGGAAAGACGATGTTGCCGGTAATCTCGCGCATCCCCGGCGCCGCGTCGAGCGTCGCCGCCTCGTCGAGCGAGCGGGTGTCGTTCCACAGGATGCAGGGGCGCAGCACGGCGTCGTCCGCGTCCAGCAGCGTGGCGCCGTGCATGTGGCCCGAAAGGCCGATGCCCTTCAGGTGTGCGAAGGCGTCGGGCGCCTTCGCACGAATTGCGGATACCGTCGTCTCGCAGGCGGCGATCCAGTCGGCCGGGTTCTGCTCGGACCAGCCCGGATGCGGGTGCGCGGGGCTGAAGGCGGCCTCGGCCTCGGCCTGCACGGCGCCGGTGTCGTCGGTGAGAATTGCCCTCAGGCCCGAGGTTCCGAGGTCCAGTCCGAGATACATGGTCGCTCCTGCGGTCGGGGTCAGACGAAGCGGTTGACGTAGTTTTCGAGGATCTCCTGCCGGCCCGAGCGGGGCTCGGGGTTGATCCCCTCGTCCAGCACGCGCTTGGAGATCGAGGCGAGATCGCTGTCCAGCATGGCCTTGGCCTCGGGCGTGTTCCAGCCGGCGTAGCGGTCGGCCAGCGCCTTATCCAGCCCGCCGTCCTCGATCATCGCGGCCGCGGCCTTGAGCCCGCGGGCGCAGACGTCCATGCCGCCCACATGCGCCGCGATCAGGTCGTCGGCGTCGATCGACTGGCGCCGCAACTTGGCGTCGAAGTTGGTGCCGCCGGTGGTGAAACCGCCGGACTTCAGCACGTGGTAATAGGCCAGCGCCACCTCGGGGGTGTTGTTCGGGAACTGGTCGGTGTCCCAGCCGGACTGGTAGTCGTTGCGGTTCATGTCGATCGAGCCGAGCATGCCTTCCGAAGCCGCCAGCGCCAGCTCGTGCTCGAACGAATGGCCGGCGAGGATCGCGTGGCCCTGTTCGATGTTCAGCTTCACCTCGTTCTCCAGGCCGTACTTGCGCAGGAAGCCGATGCAGGTGGCGACGTCGAAATCGTACTGGTGCTTGGTCGGCTCCTGCGGCTTCGGCTCGACCAGGATGGTGCCCTCGAACCCGATCTTGTGCTTGTAGTCCACGACCATGTTCAGGAACCGGCCCAGGTGGTCGAGCTCCTGCGTAAGATCGGTGTTGAGCAGCGTCTCGTAGCCTTCGCGCCCGCCCCACAGCACGTAGTTCGCGCCGCCCAGCTTGTGGGTCGCGTCCATGCAGCCCTTCACCGTCGCCGCGGCGAAGGCGAAGACGTCCGGGTCGGGGTTGGTCGCGGCACCCGACATCCAGCGGCGATGGCCGAACATGTTGGCCGTGCCCCAAAGCAGCTTGGTGCGCGAGCTTTCCATCTTCTCGCCGATGTAATCGGTGATCTCGTTCAGCGTGGCGAGGTTGCCGGCGAAATCGCCCTGTTCGGGGCGGATGTCGGCGTCGTGCCAGCAGAAGAACGGCGCGTTCAGCAGGTCGAACATCTCGAACGCGACGTCGGCCTTCATCCTGGCGCGGCCCATGTCGTCCTGCGGATGCCACGGACGCACGAAGGTCTGCCCGCCGAACGGATCGCCGCCTTCCCACGCGAAGGAATGCCAGTAGGCGACGGCGAAGCGAAGGTGGTCCTCCATCCGCTTGCCCATGACCATCTCGTCGGGATCGTAGTGGCGGAAGGCCAGCGGGTTGGTGCTGTCGGGACCCTCGTATCGCGGTTTCGCGATGCCGGCGAAAAACTCCGTCATGTTTGCCTCTCTGTGGCTTTGTCTTGTCTTGGGGCGGGAGCGGGCTTCAGCCCTGCTCGCCGGGCTTCTTGCCCAGGATGATCATCCCGAGAATGTCCTCGTCGGTCACCTCGTCCACGTTCACCGTGCCGACGAGCTGGCCGTTCTTCATGACCGACGCGCGGTCGCACAGGTTCATGACCGAATGCACGTCGTGCTCGATCAGGAAGATGCCGAGGCCCTGTTCCTTGAGCTGGTTGATCAGCTCGGCGACCATCTGCGTCTCCTGCGGGCCGAGCGCGGCGGTCGGCTCGTCCATGATCAGGATGCGCGCGTTGAAGTAGACCGCCCGGGCGATCGCGACCGACTGCCGCTGACCGCCCGAAAGCGCCTTCACCGGGTCCTTGAACTTCTTGAAGTTCGAGTTGAGCCGACCCATGATCTTGCGGGTCTCGGCCTCCATCTGGGCGTCGTCGACGAAGCCCATCGGGGTGACCAGTTCGCGCCCGAGGAACAGGTTAGACGCGGCATCGAGATTGTCCGCCAGCGCGAGGGTCTGGTAGATCGTCTCGATGTTGTGCTTGCGGGCGTCGCGCGGGTTCTGGATGTCGACCTTCTGGCCGTCGATCAGTATCTCGCCCGCGTCCATCTTGTAGGCGCCCGACAGGCACTTGATGAGCGTGGACTTGCCGGCGCCGTTGTGGCCCAGCAGGCCCACGACCTCGCCCGGATAGAGGTCGATCGAGACGTGGTCGACCGCCTTGATCCCGCCGAACGAGACCGAGATGTCGCGCATCTCGACGAGGGGGGTGCCGCTTCTGTCGGCCATCACGCGTCTCCCGTCCGCTTGCGGTAGATGATGTCGAGCAGCACGGCCAGCACCAGCACGCCGCCGACGACGATGTTCTGGAACGGCGCGTCGACGCCCACCATCGCCATGCCCGATTGCAGCGACTGCATGATCAGCGCGCCCAGGATCGCGCCGTAGATCGTGCCGATCCCGCCCGAGAGCGCGGTGCCCCCGATGACGGCGGCGGCGATTACGCGCAGCTCGTCCAGCGTGCCGATGTCGTTCGAGTGGAACGACAGGCGCGCCGAGGCGACGAGGCCCGCGAGCCCGCAGAGGATGCCGAGGATCGCGAAGACCTTGACCGTCAGCAGGCGGGTGTTGATGCCCGACAGTTCCGCCGCGTCCGGGTTGCCGCCGGTGGCGAAGATGTAGCGGCCGAGGCGGGTGCGCCGCGCGATCAGCGTCATGACGACCGCGACCGCGATCAGCAGCAGGACGGAATACGGGATGCCGTAGCCCTCGCTGTAGCCTTCGGGCATGACCGCGCCGCGGTCCTCGAAGCTGCGTTCCAGCACGCGGGTGGGCACGTCGTAGGCGTTCAGCGTCGCGACGAAGCCGAGGATCAGGATCGCGGCGATCGCCATCAGGATCCCTTCGGCCCAGATCGGCTTGACCGGGAATTCGTGGCGGATGCGCGAGCGGCGGGATTGCCAGATCGCGATGCAGGCCACGACCACGCAGATCAGGCCGAAGATCCAGCTGCCGGTCTCGCCCATCGTGCCGCCGATGCCGCCCATCGTCTGGAACCGCTCGTCGAGCGGGCCGATTGTCTGCCCGTCGGTGATGTACCACGCCACGTTGCGCCAGACGAGAAGCCCACCGAGCGTGACGATGAAGGCCGGGATCGCCAGATAGCCGATCAGCCAGCCGTGGAAGGCGCCGATCACCGCGCCGGTCAGCAGCCCGACCAGGATCGCGACGGGTGCGATCAGCGGGCTGCCGTAGTCGATGCCGAGGTTCGGCAGCACCTGGGTCTGGGTCATCGCCATCATCGCCGAACAGGTGGCGAGCAGCGCTCCGACGCTCAGGTCGATGTGGCGGGTGACGATGACGAACACCATGCCGGTCGCCATGATCGCCACGCTGACGGTCTGGATGGTCAGGTTGAAGACGTTGCGGGGGGTCAGGAAACGACCGTCGGTGAGGACGTTGAACACGATGCAGACCAGAACGAACGCGCCGACCATGCCCAGCAGGCGGGTGTCGAATTCGAGGGTCTTGAAGATGTTCTTCCGTCCGGTCGACGCGCCGGAGGCGGCGGCCTCTGCCATGGGGACCTCGGAATCTGAAGGAATGGAGCGACCCCCGCCGCAAGGGCAGGGGTCGCGGGAGTCATCTGCGGATCAGTTGCAGGGTGCGGGGCCGTCGGTGACGCCCTGGCACAGCGCGTCCTGCTCGATCCAGCCGGCGTCGACGACGACCGACAGGTTGTCGGCGGTGACCGGGATCGGCTCGAGGAACTGGGCGATCAGCGTCGTGCCCGAGGGCGAGGTCCACTCGCTCGCGCCCTCGATGTCGGCCATGTCGGTGCCGCCGGCCAGCTCGACCGCGATCTCGCCTGCGCGCTTGCCCAGCTCGCGCGCGTCCTTCCAGACCGACACGGTCTGCGTGCCCTGCGCGATGCGGTTCAGCGCCGCGTGGTCGCCGTCCTGGCCCGAGACCGGAATACCTTCCATGCCCTGCGCCGTCAGCGCCGCGACCACGCCGCCGGCGGTGCCGTCGTTCGAGGCGACGACCGCGTCGACGTTGTTGTCCTCGGCGGTCAGGATCTGCTCCATGTTGCGCTGGGCGTTGGCGGGCAGCCAGCCATCGGTGTAGGCCTCGCCGACGATGGTGATGTCACCGGCGTCGATCGCGTCCTGCAGCACTTCCTGCTGGCCGCCACGCAGGAAATCCGCGTTCGGGTCGGTGGGTGAGCCCTTGATCATCACGTAGTTGCCGTTGGGCTGCGCCTCGAGCACGGCGCGGGCCTGCATGCGGCCCACCTCGACGTTGTCGAAGGTCAGGTAGAAGGCGCGCGGATCCTCGATCAGGCGGTCGTAGGCGATGACCGGGATGCCCTCGTTGGCGGCCGCGTCGACCGCGGGGATGATCGCCTGGGTGTCCTGCGCCAGGATGATCAGCGCGTCCACGCCCTGCGCCATCAGCGATTCCACGTCCGACAACTGCTTGGACGACGACGACTGCGCGTCGGCCGAGATGTATTCCGCGCCGGCCGCTTCGAGCGCTGCGACGATGGCGGCTTCGTCGGTCTTCCAGCGTTCTTCCTGGAAGTTGGACCAGCTCACGCCGACCGTCTGCGCGAAGGCGCCGGTGCCGAGCACCACGGCGATCGCGGTTGTTGCAAAGAGTTTCATTGAAGTCCTCCCTTCGTATCCCTTGTCCATGCGTCCGACGATTTCGTCTCGAATCGGCGCTGACGGGCCATCTTGCACATTTAATTCAGCGAGCAAATTTATTTTTCTTCACGAACGGTTAAAATGCTACACCTCCGCGCAGACCGGACCGGCGGGTGATTCACCATGAAGGGCTTGATAGGGCAAAGCGGGTTGGACGCACGCTGCGCGACGCAGCTGCGGGTGCTGCAATGCATCCGCATGGCGGCCGAGATTTCGCGCACCGACATCGCCCGTGCGCTCGACAGCAGCCCGGCGACGGTAACCGCCGCGTGCACCGCGCTTCTGAGGGCCGGCCTGATCTGCGAGGTCGAGCGCGCCCCCTCGGACACGGTCCAGCGCGGTCGGCCGCGGATCATGCTGCAGATCGCCGGCGGCGCGTTCTACGTCGCGGGAATGAAGATCGCGCGCCATGCGATCCTCGTGATGATCGTCGATTCCCAGGGCGGCGAGATCGTCACCCACACCGCCCCGCTGGAAACCTCGCGTATGAAGGCCGAGGATCTGGTGCGCGCCGTCCGCCGCGCGCTCGAGGCCGCCTGCGCCGGCTGCGGCCTGGGGATCGGCCAGATCGCCGGCGTGGTCCTCGGCATGCCCGGCTTCGTGAACGGCCTGACGGGGTTCATGCACTGGTCGTCCTCGGTGCTCGAGCGGAATGTCGACTTCGCGCCGCTGTTCCGCGAGCACCTGCCGTGCCCGACCTTCATCGACAACGACGCGAACCTCGTCGCCAAGGCCGAACACCTCTTCGGCGCGGGGCGGGGCCTGCGCAACTTCCTGGTGGTGACCGTCGAACACGGCGTCGGCATGGGGATCGTGCTGGATGGCGAGCTTTACCGCGGCGAGCGTGGGTGCGGTGCCGAGTTCGGCCACACCAAGGTGCAGATCCAGGGCGCCGTCTGCCAGTGCGGCCAGCGCGGCTGTCTCGAGGCCTATGTCGGCGACTATGCGATGGTGCGGGATGCCGCGACCGGCCGGCAGGGCGACGGTCCGACGTCGATCCCCGAAATTCTCGAGGCGGCACGTCAGGGCGACGCGCTGGCGCAGGAGGTCCTGCAGCGCGCCTCGCAGTTCCTAGGCGTGGCGCTTGCCAACCTCGTGAACCTCTTCGACCCCGAGCATATCGTCCTCGCCCGCTCGCGCCCGCCATTCGACCATCCGTATCCCGAGACCATGCTCGACGCGCTGCGGCGCAACACGGTCGAGGTTGATGCCCCGCTGCCCGAGATCACCGTGCGCAACCTCGATGAATCGATGTGGGCCAAAGGCGCGGCGGCGCACGGGATCGAGCTGGTCTCGATCCTCAAGATCCGCGAACAGGGGGCGGCCGATGCGGCGTGAAGTTCTTGCCTTCCTGATGCTTCCGGCCGCGGCGCTGGCCGATCCCGCGCAGCCGCGCTTCGAGCCGGTCGAGATCGCGCCGCACATCTACGACGGCGGGTGGGAGCATTTCGTGGGGGGCGGCGTCGCGGCGTTCGATTGCGACGGCGATGCGCTACCCGAACTCTACGCGGCCGGCGGGGCGAACCCCGCAACCCTGTTCCGCAACCGCTCAGACGACGGCGTGGCCTTCGTCGCCGAGACGCCCGACAGCTTGGCGCTGACCGGGGTGACCGGGGCCTATCCGCTCGACATCGACGGCGACGGGCTGCTCGACCTCGCCGTGCTGCGCGTGGGCGAGGACAGGCTTTTGCGCGGCCTCGGCGCCTGCGCCTTCGCGCCGTTCGAGGGCCTCGGCTTTACCTCCGGCGACCACTGGACCACCGCGTTCTCCGCCACCTGGGAGGACGGGCAAAGCCTGCCGACGCTGGCCTTCGGCACCTATGTCGACCGGTCCGACCCCAACGGGCCGTTCCAAGCTTGCGAGGCCATGCTGCTCTACCGGCCGCAGGGAGAGGTCTACGCGGCCCCCGAGACGCTGGAGCCGGGTTTCTGCGCGCTGTCGATGCTGTTCAGCGACTGGAACCGCACGGGCACCGCCGACCTGCGCGTGTCGAACGACCGCCACTATTACGTGCGCGGCGGGCAAGAGCAGATGTGGGAGATGGCCGAGACTCCGCGCCTCTATACCGAGGACGAGGGTTGGCGCCCCTACGCGCTGTGGGGCATGGGGATCGCGTCGCGCGACGTGACCGGCGACGGGTTCCCCGAGGTCTACCTCACCTCGATGGGCGACCAGAAGTTTCAGGTCTTCGACCCCGCAACGGGTGGGCCGACTTGGCTCGACGCCACCTACGAGCGCGGCACCACCGCGCACCGCCCCCACGTGGGCAGCGACGGGCGCCCCTCGACCGGCTGGCACGCAGCCTTCGGCGACGTCGACAACGACGGGCGCGACGACATCTTCGTGGCCAAGGGCAACGTCGAGCAGATGCCTGACGCCGCGATGGAGGACCCCAACACGCTGCTGATGCAGACAGCGACGGGCGATTTCCGGGAACGCTCGGTGGAGGCCGGCATCGCGTCGATGGCCCGCTCGCGCGGTGCGGCGCTGGCGGATTTGGACAATGACGGGCGGCTCGATCTCGCCGTGGTGAACCGGCGGGCGCCCTTGGAGGTCTTCGCCAATGTGACTGACGGCGGGCACTGGCTGCTCGTCGACGTCGCAGGGGCAGGGCGCAACACCGGCGCGGTCGGAGCCGTGATCGAGGTGAAGGTCGGCCACACGCTTCACACGCGTGAGATCACCGTGGGCGGCGGCCACGCGGGCGGGCATGCGGGCCTGCAGCATTTCGGTCTCGGAGCGGCCGAGACGGTCGAACTGCGCGTCATCTGGCCGGATGGCGCGGCGACCCCGTGGCAAGCGGTGGACGCGAACGGGATCGTGCGTGTGGCGCAGTAGTCTGGGTCCTGCGGGCATGCCGAGCGCCTCGCACGATATCCGCGCGGTTGCGCCGGCGCCGTTTCGCGGGCATGGAACGCCCGGAATGCGGCGCCTCGCTGCCGCGCCTCGCAGGCGGACGACCCCATGCACTTGATCGCGACGCATCCGGATCGCGCGCATCCCGCGCCAGGCACGCCATGACCCCCGGCGCGCGCGTATCAGCCGCCATCGCGGTGCTCGACCGGGTGGCGGCCGGAGAACCGGCCGAGAAAGCGCTGACCAACTGGGCGCGGCGCGCGCGCTATGCCGGCTCGAAGGATCGCGCGGCGGTGCGCGACCACGTCTTCGACGTGCTGCGACGCTGGCGCAGCACCGCGGCTATGGGCGGGGCCGACACCGGGCGCGGGCGCATGATCGGCCTGCTGCGTCAGGATGGCCCGTCGCCCGAGACGCTGTTCGACGGCGCCGGTCACGCCCCCGCGCCACTCAGTCCGGAAGAGGAGGACGCGGGTTCGGCCCCGGAGGGTGCCGCGTCACGAGACATGCCCGACTGGCTGTGGCCACAGCTCGCGCACGATCTCGGGCCGCAAGCCGATGCGGTGGCCGAGGCGCTGCGCCACCGTGCACCGGTCTTCGTGCGCGTCAACACGCTGCGCGCCGACCCCGACGGTGCGCGCGCGGCTCTCGCGGACGAAGGCATCGAGGCGCGCCCCGCCGGCCTGTCGCCCAACGCGCTCGAGATCGTCGCCGGCGCCCGCGGTCTCGCGCGCGGCGCGGCCTTCACCGGTGGGCTCGTCGAGATGCAGGACGCCGCGAGCCAGGCGGTGGTCGATGCCCTGCCGCTGGCGCCGGGCATGCGCGTGCTGGACTATTGCGCCGGCGGTGGCGGCAAGGCACTGGCGATGGCCGCCCGTCTGAACGGCGGCTCGGTGGCCGTGCACGATGCCGAACCGGCCCGCATGAAGGACGTCCCGGCCCGCGCCACCCGCGCCGGCGCCGATCTTCGGATCGAGGAGCACCCACGGGGTGAATGGGACCTCGTGCTGTGCGACGTGCCCTGTTCCGGCAGCGGCGCCTGGCGCCGGGCGCCGGAGGGCAAGTGGCGCCTGACGCAGGCCGGGCTGGATGCCCTCTGCCGGACGCAGGCCGGAATTCTCGACCGCACGGCGCCGCTGGTCGCGCCTGGTGGCGTGCTGGCCTACGCCACCTGTTCGCTCCTAACGTGCGAGAACACGGCTGCCATCGAGCGGTTCCTGGCGGATCATTCCGGCTGGATGCTGCAGGACAGCCGATCGTTCCTGCCAGGCCCCGACGGCGACGGGCTGTTCGTGGCTGTGCTCTCACGGGCACGCTGACGCGCGCGTTCGCGCAAGGGTTGATTCGGGCGCCCGCCCGGTGTCACGTTGGTTAACTGCCGGTTAACGATACGGGGCGAAAGGTGGGGCGGACGATTCGATGCGACGCGGAGATCCGGAAAGGGGGCGCGATTTGACGGGCATGATACCGGCGGGGGAACTCAACCTGAGGGTCGCCGCGATCTTCGCGCTTCTGGCGTCTTCGACCTATGCCGTCGCACTGGCCAGCACGAACGAGCTTGCCGGCCTGGTGGCGTTGACCGCGACCGGCGTCTTCGCGGCGCTGGCCGTGGGCTGGATCGTCATCCGCGCGATCCGCATTGTCCAGATGGACCGCCGCCGCACGCTTCTGGCGCAGGCGATGGAATTCGACCCGGCCTACTGCTTCGTCACCGGGCCGGACGGGCTGATCGCCTCGGCCAACGCGTCCGCGCGCGAACGGTTCGACCGCGAACCGGGGACGCCGCTGGTGGAGGCGCTGCGCGACGTGTTCGCCGGGGCCGAGGGCATCGTCTTTCGTCTGCAGCAGAAGGCCGCGACCACCGGATCGGTGCTCGAGGACGTGACCAGCCACGCCGAGGGCTTCCGCCTGCATGTGCGCCAGCTCGAGGACGGAATCGCGGTCTGGCGCCTGGAATCCGAGGCGACGCGCTCGCTTGGGCCGCGGCGGGCAGACACGGCGGTGCTGACCACCGGTCGCAACGGCGCCATCCTGTTCATGAACCCCGCGGCGCGCACGCTGATCGGCCAGCGCGCCAAGGCGCTGTCGGACATCGTCGAGGACCTGCCGCTGCGCTCGGGCGGGGTGCACCGGATCAAGGCGGCCGAGGGCGTGGCACGGGTGCTCGTGCAGCGCACCGATATCGGCGCCGGCCGGCAGGAGCTTCTGCTCGCCCCGATCGAGGACACCAGCGACGATCTAGAGGGCGAGCGCGGCTTTGATACGCTGCCGGTGCCGCTGCTGAAGGTCACGCCCGACGGCACGCTGATCCGCGCCAACCCCGAGGCGCGGCGCCTGCTGGACCTGCCGATCGAGCGCGCCGGCAACCTGTCCGAATACATGGAGGGCCTCGGCCGAGCGCTGACCGACTGGCTGCACGAGGCCGCCGACGGCCGCGGGCTGCACCGGTCCGAGTTCCTGCGCCTGACCCGCCCCGACCGCGAGGTCTTCGTACAGGTGACGCTGAACCGCGTGATCGAGCACGGCATGCCCTCGCTGATCGCGGTGCTGAACGACGCAACCGAACTCAAGACGCTCGAGGCGCAGTTCGTGCAAAGCCAGAAGATGCAGGCGATCGGCCAGCTCGCCGGCGGCGTGGCGCACGATTTCAACAACCTGCTGACCGCGATTTCGGGGCATTGCGACCTGCTGCTGCTGCGCCACGACCAGGGCGATCCGGATTACGGCGATCTCGTGCAGATCAACCAGAACGCCAACCGCGCCGCCGCGCTGGTCGGCCAGCTTCTGGCGTTCTCGCGCAAGCAGACCATGCGTCCCGAGGTGCTGGACCTGCGCGACACGCTGGCGGACCTGACGCACCTGCTCAACCGGCTGGTGGGCGAGAAGGTGCGCCTGCTGCTGAACCACGACCCGGCCCTGCCGACGATCCGCGGCGACCGCCGGCAGCTGGAACAGGTGATGATGAACCTGGTCGTGAACGCCCGCGACGCCATGCCCGAAGGCGGCGAGGTCTCGATCACCACCGAGCGGCGCGTGCTGCGCGACCGTCTGGAGCGTGATCGCGCGGTGGTGCCGCCGGGCGTCTACGTCTCGGTCGCGATCAGCGACGAGGGCGTCGGCATCCCGAAGGACAAGCTTCAGAAGGTGTTTGAGCCGTTCTTCACGACCAAGCGCACCGGCGAGGGCACGGGCCTGGGCCTGTCCACGGTCTACGGCATCGTCAAGCAGTCGGGCGGCTACATCTTCGTCGACAGCGTGCCGGGGCAGGGGACCACGTTCTCGTTGCTGTTCCCGGCCTTCGAGCGCAGCGCCGAGGCGCCGGCGCCGCAGGTGGAGGAAAAGGTGCAGAAGCTACCCGAAAAGGGTTCGGGCGTGGTGTTGCTGGTCGAGGACGAGGCGCCGGTGCGCGCCTTCGCCGCCCGCGCGCTGCGGCTGCGCGGCTACACGGTGATCGAGGCCGAGACCGCCGAGGAGGCGCTCGACCTGCTCGAGGACGACAGCATGGCGGTCGACATCTTCGTCACCGATGTCGTCATGCCCGGCATGGACGGTCCGACCTGGGTGCGCAAGGCGCGCGAGACGCGGCCCGATGTGGGCGTGGTCTTCGTCTCCGGCTATGCCGAGGACGCGTTCGGCGACGGTCAGGATTCGATCCCGAACTCGGTCTTCCTGCCCAAGCCGTTCTCGCTGTCGGACCTGACCGAGACGGTGCACGCGCAGTTGTTGTAGGTTAGGCAGACCGCGCCCCGGCCCAGACCTCGAAATCGGCGGCACAGCGCCGCCGCAGCAGGGCCTCGGTCTCGGCCGAGAGGTCGAGCGGCGCGCGGGGCGAGACATTGGCGCGCGGCAGCGCGACGGGGCGCTCGAGCCTTTCGGACAGGAACGCGGTGACGGCGTCCATCGCTTCGTATCGGAAGAGGTGCGTCACCGCGACGCCGTTCGGGCGCGGCTCGACGAACTTGGCCTGGCTGCCCACGTCGGCGAAGGCCGGGCGGTCGCCGGACGCGTAGGCGCGGCAGAAGGCGTCGAAATCCATACTTTGCGTGGATTCCGGCCGCCCGTTCAGGAAGTCGCGCTGGCGGTAGCGGTACCACGACCCCAGCCAGTCGACCGGTTCGCGCACGACCGCGACGATGTCCATGCGGTCGGCGCCCATCTTCTCCAACATCGGCCGGAAGAAGCGGTTGTATCGGTAGATCGGCGCGTGCTTGAGCTCGGGCGGGTCCAGAACCGCAATGGACGCGTCGCCCGCGAGCGCCTGCTCGAGCGCCGAGGACCCGGTTTTCGGCACCGAAAGCAGCACCAGGCGGTGTTTCCAGAAAACGAGCATCGCTTTTTTTGTCTACCCTAAACCTTTTGCTAACCATCCGCGGTCTTTTGTCGACAACAGAATTTACTTGTAATGTTCTCTATTTGGTCTCATGTTCCGGAATGGAACAAGAGGCGAACAGTTTCGGCGATTGCTGCCCGAGGGCGGCTATGGAATAAGGGCGGGACACGCAATGGCAACGGCAGATCTTCTGAGCATGGACAACAAGCGCACCGCGGACAAGCAGAAGGCGCTCGACAGCGCGCTTGCCCAAATCGAACGCCAGTTCGGCAAGGGCTCGATCATGAAGATGGGCGGCGACAACGCCATGCGCGACATCGAGTCTACCTCGACCGGGTCGCTGTCGCTCGACATCGCGCTGGGGATCGGCGGCCTGCCCAAGGGGCGCATCATCGAGGTCTACGGCCCGGAATCGTCGGGCAAGACGACGCTGACGCTGCATGCGATTGCCGAGGAGCAGAAGAAGGGCGGCGTCTGCGCCTTCGTCGATGCCGAGCACGCGCTCGATCCGCAATATGCCAAGAAGCTGGGCGTGAACCTCGATGAGCTGCTGATCTCGCAGCCCGACACCGGCGAGCAGGCACTGGAGATCACCGACACGCTGGTCCGCTCGGGTGCGGTCAGCATGGTGGTGGTCGACTCGGTCGCGGCCCTGACGCCGAAGTCCGAACTCGAGGGCGACATGGGCGACAGCTCGGTCGGCGTGCACGCCCGCCTGATGAGCCAGGCGATGCGCAAGCTGACCGGCTCGATCAACCGCTCGGGCTGCATGGTGATCTTCATCAACCAGATCCGCATGAAGATCGGCGTGATGTTCGGCAGCCCCGAGACGACGACGGGCGGCAACGCGCTCAAGTTCTATTCCTCGGTGCGCCTCGACATCCGCCGCATCGGCGCGATCAAGGACCGCGACGAGGTGGTGGGCAACCAGACCCGCGTGAAGGTGGTCAAGAACAAGGTCGCGCCGCCGTTCAAGCAGGTCGAGTTCGACATCATGTACGGCGAGGGCATCTCGAAGACCGGCGAACTGCTGGACCTCGGCGTCAAGGCCGGCGTGGTCGAGAAGTCCGGCGCCTGGTTCAGCTACGGCGACGAACGCATCGGACAGGGGCGCGAGAACGCCAAGGCCTTCCTGCGCGAGAACAAGCGCGTGGCCTACGAGATCGAGGACAAGATCCGCGCGGCGCACGGTCTTGAGTTCGACATGTCGGCGACGGATGAGGACGAGGATATCGTCGAGGGCTGACCGCCAGCGGCGTATTTCGAAATTGGCGAAGCGGGGCGTCGGAAGCGGCGCCCCGTTTTTCGTATGCGGTCGGGTATTCCGGCGTGACGGATCGCGGGCGCGCTCCGGCGCGCGGCCTGCGCTGCGCCTTCGGGGGCGCTGCCCCCGCCGCGCTGACGCGCGACTCCGCCGGGATATTTGCACGCAGAAGGCGCCGCGTGCGGACCTTTCCCGGCTTTCCGTTCGTCCATGGGCAGGCAGGGCTTGGCGGCGTCTCCCTTGTGCAGCTTATGGACACGGTGGGGCTGCGCCGCTACACCGTCGCCGATGCGCCAAAACCCGCGAGAGGCCCGCCGCCCATGCCCACGCTGAACGACATTCGGTCGACGTTTCTGAACTACTTCGAGAAGCAGGGCCACCGCGTCGTGCCGTCGAGCCCGCTGGTGCCGCGCAACGACCCGACCCTGATGTTCGCGAACTCGGGCATGGTGCAGTTCAAGAACCTGTTCACCGGGGTCGAGACGCGTGACTACAGCCGCGCCACCACCGCGCAGAAATGCGTCCGCGCGGGCGGTAAGCACAACGACCTAGACAACGTGGGCTACACCGCGCGGCACCATACGTTCTTCGAGATGCTGGGGAATTTCAGCTTCGGCGACTATTTCAAGTCCGAGGCGATCCCCTTTGCATGGGAGCTGGTGACCCGCGAATACGACATCCCCAAGGACCGTCTGCTGGTCACCGTGTTCCACACCGACGACGAGGCCGCGGACATCTGGAAGAATGTTGGCGTGCCGGACGACCGGATCATCCGCATCGCGACGGACGACAACTTCTGGCAGATGGGTCCGACCGGCCCCTGCGGCCCCTGTACCGAGATATTCTTCGACCACGGCGACATGTACTGGGGCGGCCCCCCGGGAAGCCCGGAAGAAGACGGCGACCGCTTCGTCGAGATCTGGAACCTCGTCTTCATGCAGTACGAGCAGTTCGAGGACGGCACCCGCCGCGAACTGTCGGCGCAGTCGATCGACACCGGCATGGGGATCGAGCGGGTCGCGGCGCTGCTGCAGGGGACCAACGACAACTATGCCACCGACCTCATCCGCAGCCTGATCGAGGCCAGCGCCGACGCGACCAGCACCGACCCGGACGGGCCCGGCAAGACGCATCACCGGGTGATCGCGGACCACCTCCGCTCGACCGCGTTCCTGATCGCGGACGGGGTGATGCCCAGCAACGACGGGCGTGGATACGTTCTGCGCCGGATCATGCGCCGCGCGATGCGGCATGCGCACATGCTGGGGTCCAAGGACCCGGTCATGCACCGGCTGGTGCCGGCGCTGGTGCGCAAGATGGGGGGACAGTACGGCGAACTCGTGCGAGCGCAGGCGCTGATCGAGGAGACGCTGCGGCTGGAAGAAACGCGCTTCAAACAGACGCTCGACCGCGGGCTGAAGCTGCTCGACGACGAGATGGCGCACCTGCCCGAAAGCGCGGCGCTGCCCGGGGAAACGGCGTTCAAGCTCTACGACACCTACGGCTTTCCGCTGGACCTGACGCAGGACGCTCTGCGCGAGCGCGGCCGCCAGGTCGATATCGGCGGCTTCGACGCCGCCATGGCCGAGCAGAAGGCCAAGGCCCGCGCGGCGTGGTCGGGTTCGGGCGAGGCGGCGGACGCGACCGTGTGGTTCGACATCGCCGAGCGCGTGGGCGCCAGCGACTTCCTGGGCTACGACACCGAGATCGCCGAGGGCCAGGTGCTTGCGCTGGTGCGCGACGGCGCCGAGGTCGATGCGTTGGCCGAGGGCGAGACCGGCTGGGCCGTGCTGAACCAGACGCCGTTCTACGGCGAGGCGGGCGGCCAGGTCGGCGATACCGGCTGGCTGCGCCGCCTCGAGAACGAGGACGAGGGCGCCGAGGTCACCGACACCCAGAAGATGGGCGGCGGAAAGCTGTCGGCCCACCAGGTGACCGTCGGCCGAGGCACCCTGCGCAAGGGCGAAGCGGTGCAGATGGAGGTCGACCACGCGCGCCGCGGTGCGATCCGGGCCAACCACTCGGCCACGCACCTGATGCACGAGGCGCTGCGCCGTGCGCTTGGCGATCATGTGGCCCAGCGGGGCAGCCTCAACGCTCCCGACCGACTGCGCTTCGACTTCAGCCATTCCAAGCCACTGGCGCCGGACGAACGCGCGCGGGTCGAGGCGGAGGTCAACGATTACATCCGCCAGAACGCGCCCGTCTCGACGCGGATCATGACGCCTGATGACGCCCGAGCCATCGGTGCGCAGGCGCTGTTCGGCGAGAAATACGGCGACGAGGTGCGCGTCGTGTCGATGGGCGATCAGCACGGCTCGGGCAAGGGCGCGGACGGGCGGACCTACTCGATCGAGCTTTGCGGTGGCACGCATGTGGCGCGCACCGGTGACATCGGCGCCTTCGTGGTGACGGCGGACAGCGCGTCCTCCGCCGGGGTGCGGCGGATCGAGGCGCTGACCGGCGCCGCGGCGATGCGGCACCTGGCCGAGCAGACCGACCGCCTGGCGCAGGCGGCCGCGGCGCTGAAGTCCGCGCCCGCGGACGTGCCGGACCGTATCCGGGCGCTGCTGGACGAGCGCCGCGCATTGGCCAACGAGGTCGCGCAGCTGCGACGCGAACTGGCCATGTCCGGCGGCGCAGGGCAGGGCGGCGGTGCCGAGGCGCGCGACGTGGCCGGCGTGCCGTTTCTGGCACAGGTCCTGTCGGGCGTCTCTGGCAAGGACCTGCCGGCGCTCATCGACGAGCACAAGACCCGCCTGGGCAGCGGCGCCGTGCTGCTGATCGCCGACGCGGGCGGCAAGGTCGCAGTGGCCTCGGGCGTGACCGAGGACCTGACCGGCCGGGTGTCGGCCGTGGATCTGGTCAAGGCCGCGGTCGAGGCGCTGGGTGGAAAGGGCGGCGGTGGCCGTCCCGACATGGCGCAAGGCGGCGCCAAGGATGCAAGCCAGGCCGACGCGGCGATCGCCGCCGCCGAGGCCGTGATCGAAGGATAGACCATGCCAGCACTCTGGATCGCCCACGTCACCGTGACCGATGACGAGGCCTACGGGAAATACGCCAAGCTCGCCGGGCCGGCCATCGCCGCGCATGGCGGTCGGTTCCTGGCGCGGGGCGGGCGCTTCGTCCAGCTCGAGGGGCGGGAACGTCCGCGCAACGTGGTCGCACGCTTCGACAGCGTCGACGACGCGGTGGCCTGCTACCACTCGGACGCCTACCAGGAGGCGCTGAGCCACGCGCGCGACGCGTCCGAGCGCGAATTGATGGTCGTCGAGATCGAGGACTGATGCAGACCATCGCCGACCTGCAAAGCCGCTTCTTCAGGCCGGGCCGGGTCGTCTGGATCGGGGTGCGCTCTGCGCGCAAGGCCCCGATGCACGGCGTGCAGCGGGTCGAGATCGACGAGACGGGCCTGGTCGGCGATCACGGGCAATCGGCGCAACGCGCCGTGACGCTGCTGCAGGCCGAGCATCTGGCCGTCATCGAGGCGCTGTGCGGCAAGGACATCGTGGTGCCGGAGCTTCTGCGCCGCAACGTGCTGGTGGCGGGCATCAACCTGAACGCGCTGCGCAACCGGCCGATCTGGCTGGGCACCGCGCGGCTCGAAATCACCGGCCCGTGCGCCCCATGCTCGCGCATGGAAGCGGCGCTGGGTGAGGGCGGATACTCGGCCATGCGCGGCCATGGCGGCTGGTGCGCGCGGGTGATCGAACCCGGCATCGCCGCGATCGGCGATCAGCTGGTGCCGGCCGCGGCCGAGCGGCCTCTGGGCCAGGCGGACCAGGCCGCGACGCACGCGCGCGATGCGTCGGTCTCGGTCTTCCGCAATCCGCGCGCCCGGCGCTGACCGCCGCGCGAGCGCATTTCAAGACAGAACGGATAAAGCGCCGCGCCGGAAACGGGCGGCGCGTCGTCCGCGGGCGGCAGGCAAAGCCGATGGCCTGCCTGCCCGACCCGTCAGGCGCGGGATCAGCCCGCGCGCGCGGCGCGCTTGCGCTCGTGCGGGTCGAGGTGCCGCTTGCGCAGACGGACCGCGTTCGGCGTCACCTCGACCAGCTCGTCGTCGTTGATGTAGGCGATCGCCTGTTCCAGCGTCAGCGTCACCGGCGTGGTCAGGCGCACGGCCTCGTCGGTGCCGGAGGCCCGCACGTTGGTCAGCTTCTTGCCCTTCAGCGGGTTCACTTCCAGGTCGTTCTCGCGGCTGTGCTCGCCGATGATCATGCCCTGGTAGATCTTCTCCTGCGCGCCGATGAACATCTTGCCGCGCTCCTCGAGGTTCCACAGCGCGTAGGCCACGGCCTCGCCGTTCTCCATCGAGATCAGCACGCCGGCGCGGCGGCCCGGGATCGCGCCCTTGTGCGGCGCCCAGCCGTGGAAGACGCGGTTCAGCACGCCCGTGCCGCGCGTGTCGGTCAGGAACTCGCCGTGGTAGCCGATCAGACCGCGCGACGGGACAAGCGCGATGATCCGCGTCTTGCCCGCGCCGCCGGGCTTCATCTCGGTCATCTCGCCCTTGCGCGCGCCGGTCAGTTTCTCGATCACGGCGCCCGAGAATTCGTCGTCGACGTCGACCGTGACTTCCTCGATCGGCTCCATCATCTGGCCGTCCTGCTCGCGCATGATGACCTGCGGGCGCGAGATCGACAGCTCGAACCCTTCGCGGCGCATGTTCTCGATCAGCACGCCCATCTGCAATTCGCCGCGGCCCGAGACCTCGAAGGCTTCGCCGCCGGGGGTGTCCTTGATCTTGATGGCGACGTTGCTCTCGGCTTCCTTGTACAGCCGGTCGCGGATCACGCGCGACTGCACCTTCTTGCCGTCGCGGCCGGCCAGCGGGCTGTCGTTGATGCCGAAGGTGACGGTGATGGTCGGCGGGTCGATCGGCTGCGCCTCGAGCGGCTCGTCCACCGCCAGCGCGCAGATCGTGTCGGCCACGGTCGCCTTGGACATGCCGGCCAGCGAAACGATGTCGCCGGCGACCGCCTCGTCGATCTCCTGCGGGCCGAGGCCGCGGAACGCCTGGATGCGCGACACGCGGAACTGCTCGATCTTCTGGCCGTGGCGCGTCAGCGCCTGCACGGTCGCGCCGACCTTCAGCCGGCCGGATTCAACGCGGCCCGTCAGCAGGCGGCCCACGAAGGGGTCGGCGCCCAGCGTGGTGGCGAGCATGCGGAAATCCTCGTCGGCGTGCTTGATCTGGCGCGGCGCGGGCACGTGATCGACGATCAGCCGGAACAGCGCCGACAGGTCCTTGCGCGGGCCGTCCAGCTCGGTATCCGCCCAGCCGGACCGGCCCGAGGCGTAGAGGTGCGGAAAGTCCAGCTGGTCCTCGTCGGCGTCGAGCGCGGCGAACAGGTCGAAGCATTCGTCCAGCGCGCGGTCGGGCTCGGCATCCGGCTTGTCGACCTTGTTGAGCACCACGATCGGCCGCAGCCCCAGCGCCAGCGCCTTCGAGGTCACGAACTTGGTCTGCGGCATCGGGCCTTCGGCCGCGTCGACCAGCAGCACCACGCCGTCGACCATGCTCAGGATACGCTCGACCTCGCCGCCGAAATCGGCGTGTCCGGGCGTGTCGACGATGTTGATCCGCGTGCCCTTCCACTCGACCGAGGTCGCCTTGGCCAGGATGGTGATGCCGCGCTCGCGCTCGAGGTCGTTGCTGTCCATGGCGCGCTCGGCCACGGCCTGGTTGGCGCGGAAGGCGCCCGATTGCTTGAGCAGCTCGTCGACCAGCGTCGTCTTGCCGTGGTCCACGTGCGCGATGATCGCGATGTTGCGCAGGTCCATGCCTGTAATCCTCGTATGTCTGGCTGAGGCGTCGTTCCGCCCGGTGGCGGCGGCGCCGGCCCCAAGGCCGTAATGGCGTGCCGGGGCATTCCCGCCCCGCCTATCGCCATGGCCCGCAAAAGGCCAGAGACAATGCGCCGCTGCCGTTCCGGACGCCGCGTGCCCTGGCCGGCGCCTTCCCGCCGAGACCGGGGCCCGCGCTGCGCGGCGAAGCGCCCATGCGGCGGTGCGGCGGAACCATTGGGCCCGAGCGGCATTGCGTCTGTGGTTCCGGGCAGTTGTAAGAGCCGGACGACTACAAGAAAGAGGACAAAGATGAAGACCAAGGCAATCATCCTTTCGAGCACGATGATCGTGACCGCCGGCGCGGCGTTCGCAGGCAGCCCCACGCCGACCATGCCCGAGCCGGCGCCGATGCAGCCCCCGGTGGTGGTGCAACAGCCGATGGGCACCGACTGGACCGGCGCCTATGCCGGTTTGAGCTTCGGCTCGGCCCGCGTGGACGCGGCCGACGACGAGGAAACCAGCGGCATGTACGGCGTCCACGCCGGCTATGACTACGATTTCGGCAGCTTCGTGCTGGGCGGCGAGCTCGAGTACAGCAGCCTGAACGATCTCGAGGTCGGCGGCGCCGACGTCGACTCCGTCACGAGGCTGAAGCTGCGCGCCGGCGCCGACCTGGGCCAGTTCATGGTCTACGGCACGGCGGGTGCCGCGCGCGTCGACACCAGCATCGGCGAAGAGACCGGCCCCGTGGGCGGTCTGGGCGTCGAGTACATGGCGACCGACAATCTGACGATCGGTGCCGAGTACCTGGCTCATCGCTTCGAGGACATCGACGACACCGACGTGGACGCCGATGCCGACACGATCTCGCTGCGCGGCTCGTTCCGCTTCTAAAGCTCGCGAGCGATCCTGAGGAAGGCGCGCCCCTCGCGGGCGCGCCTTTTTCATGCGCGGATGTCGGGGCGGTTGTCTCGATTTGTCTGCAAGATCCTTCGGACCTTAAACGGCGGGTAATCGCTTGGGCATAGCGTGACGCCGACACGTTTTCTCAAGGAGATTGCCCATGATCCGTCTTCCGCTCGCCGTCGCGTTCGTCGTTGCCACGTCCCCCGCCGCCTGGGCGGTCGACGCGAACGGCGCCATGCAGGCCTACTACGATGCCAGCATCGCCGGGTGGGCGACCGACCCGGTGCTGCTCGACGCGATCGCGCACCAGAACCAGACGACCGCCGGCTACGACGCCGCTACGATCGAGGCGATGGACCAGGCCTGGCGGGCCGAGGTCGGCGCGCCGGACTCGCCGACGATCGACCCGGTGGTGCAGCACCCGGCGTCCGAGTTCCTGCGCGCACGCGTCGCGGAATCCGGCGGCACGATTACCGAGATCTTCGTGATGGATGCCGTGGGGCTCAACGTGGCTTCCAGCGGCATGACCTCGGACTACTGGCAGGGCGACGAGGAGAAGTTCTCGGAAACCTACGGCGCAGGCGCCGGAGCGATGCACTTCTCCGAGATCGAGTTCGACGAATCCAGCCAGTCCTACCAGGCGCAGATCTCGTTCACGCTGACCGATCCCGCCACCGGCGACCCGATCGGCGCGATGACCGTAGGCGTCAACGCCGAATCGCTGATGTAATCCGCCTCCGGCTGGCTGTGGAAGCGACAGCTACCCGGCGGGTCGTCGATCTCACAGTTCCCGACGCGATCCCGAACGAAAAAAGGCCCCGGCAAAACCGGGGCCTTTGGCATTGGCAAGACGCTGCGGATCAGTTCAGCGCCTGGTCCGTGATCGCGTGAGTCCACGCGCCCTCGGGCTCTTGCGTGATGACGGGGTCGGAACCGCCGCCCAGCAGCGTGTCGACCGTCCGCTGGTAGTCGGCGGGGTCGAGCGTGCCGTCCGACCCGGCGGTCAGCTTGGCGATCTCGTTCATCATGCGGATCTGGTGATGCTCGCTCTGGGCGCCGGTCTCGTCGTAGTCGAGCACGATCATCGCGGCTTCCTCGGGGTTCTCCTCGGCCCATTTCCAGCCCTTCATCGAGGCCGCGACGAAGCGCGCCATCTTGTCGACGAAGGCCGGATCCTCGAGGTTTTCCTCGAGCACGTAGAGACCATCCTCGAGCGTCGCGACACCCTGGTCCTCGTACTTGAAGGTCACCAGCTCCTCGGGCGCGACGCCCGCATCGATGACCTGACCGTACTCGTTGTAGGTCATGGTCGAGATGCAGTCGGCCTGGCGCTGCAGCAGCGGGTCGACGTTGAAGCCCTGCTTGAGCACCTCGACCGAGCCTTCGGACGCGCCGTCGGTCTCGATGCCGAGTTGGCTCATCCACGACAGGAACGGATACTCGTTGCCGAAGAACCACACGCCCAGCGTGCGGTTCGCAAGGTCCGCGGGCTCCTCGATGCCGACGTCGCCCCAGCAGGTCAGCATCATGCCGGACGAGGCGAAGGGCTGCGCGATGTTGACCAGCGGCAGGCCGTTCTCGCGCGCGGCCAGCGCGGCGGGCATCCATTCCACCACCACGTCGGCGCCGCCGCCGGCGATGACCTGCGTGGGCGCGATGTCCGGCCCGCCGGGCAGGATCGTGACGTCGAGGCCGGCTTCCTCGTAATAGCCGTTCTCGAGCGCGACGTAGTAGCCGGCAAACTGGGCCTGCGTCACCCATTTCAGCTGCAGCGTCACCTCGTCGTCCTGGGCCAGTGCCGGGGTGGCGGCCAGGCCGAGGCTCGCCGCCGCGGCGTAGAGCGTCTTTTTCATTGTAGTTCCCTCTTGTTGGACTCGTGCATTTTCGTTGTCTTCCTGCCCCGGTTCGCGCCGGGATTCTGTCTTATTTGCGCTGCGACGCGTGCCAGAACGTCGCGCGCCGCTCCAGCAGGGCCACCAGCCCGTAGAACACCGTGCCCGCCAGCGCCGAGACCACGATCGCCGACCATACGAGGCCCAGGTTCAGCTGGCCGATGCTGGTCGAGATCCGGAAGCCCAGGCCCTGCGTAGGAGAGCCGAAGAACTCTGCCACGATGGCGCCGATCAGCGCCAGCGTCGAGCAGATCTTGAGCCCGTTGAAGATGAACGGCAGCGCCGCCGGCAGGCGCAGCTTCAGCAGGGTTTGAGGCCAGGACGCGGCATAGGTGCGCATGAGGTCGCGCTGCATCGCGGACGTATCCGTCAGGCCCGCGACGGTGTTTACCAGCATCGGGAAGAACACCATCAGCACCACCACCGCCGCCTTCGACTGCCAGCCGAAGCCGAACCACATCACCAGGATCGGCGCGGTGCCCACGATCGGCAGCGCGGCCATGAAGTTGCCCAGCGGCAGCAGGCCCCGGCGCAGGTAGTCGTACCGATCGACGAGAAGCGCCACCAGAACCGCCGCGGCGCAGCCCATCAGGTAGCCGGTCAGCGCGCCCTTCAGGATCGTCTGCACGAAGTCGCCCCATAGGATGCCGGCGTTCTCGGCGAAGGTCGCGCCGATCAGCGATGGCGGCGGCAGGATCACGCTGGGCACCTCGAGCCCGCGGACCAGAAGCTCCCACATGGCCAGCACGGTGGCGCCGAAGATCAGCGGGATCGCCAGCCGCGCGGCGGCGCTGCGCCGTGCCGGGCCACCGGCAAGCTGCACGTTGACCGCGAAGCCGATGGCCCAGAGGACGAGCGCGAAGATCACGTAGCTCATGCCGCCATCCCCATCCGCGTCAGCGTGCGCCGTTCCAGCCAGCCGATCGCCCAGACCAGAAGTGCCGCCAGCGCCGCGGCCAGCAGCAGCGCGGCCCAGATCTGCGCCGTCTGGCCGTAATAGCTGCCCGCCAGCATCCGTGCGCCGAGCCCGCCCTGCTGCACCGGCAACTCGCCCACGATGGCGCCGACGAGGCTGGCCGCGATGGCGATCTTGAGCGAGGCGAAGAGGTAGGGCACCGAGGCCGGCAGCCGCAGCTTCCACAGGATCGTCGGCTGAGCGGCGTTGTAGGTGCGCATCAGGTCCATCTGCATCGCGTCGGGGCTGCGCAGTCCTTTCACCATGCCGACGACAACCGGGAAGAACGACAGGTAGGCCGAGATCACCGCCTTGGGCAGCAGGCCCTGGATGCCGATCGAATAGAGCACCACGATGATCATCGGCGCCAGCGCCACGATCGGGATGGTCTGCGAGACGATCGCCCAGGGCATTACGCTCAGGTCCATGACGCGGCTGTGCACGATGCCGACCGCCAGCACGACGCCCAGCGCCGTGCCGATCAGGAAACCCACGAACGTCGCGTTCAGCGTGACCCAGCCGTGGTAGACAAGGCTGCGGTTCGAGAGCGAGCCGGACTGCACGATGCCGCGCCGTCCGAACAGCTCTTCGTCGACGGTTGAGTCGTAAAGTTCGACCAGCACCTGGTGCGGGGCGGGCAGGCGCGGGCGGTCGAGGCTCCAGCTTTCGCCGAGTGCGCCGGGGTTGCGCGCGACCAGCGCGAGGCTGGACTTGTCGCGGCGCGCCACCGCCGAGTCCGGCGAGACCACGACGCCGGCGCGTTCGGCCTGGGTCAGCACCTCCTTCACGTTCATCGGCACCGCCGCCACGTACCAGATCGCGATCAGCGCGATCACCATGGCCAGCACCGGCGGCACGCTCAGCCACCGGGGCCAGCGCCTTGCGGCGCCGCGCGTGGCGATGGTGGCGTCGGTCATTCCTCGTACCCCGCGCGCAGACCCTCGCGGACGCGGTGCGCGATCTCGATGAACTGCGGTGTGTCGCGGATGTCCAGCGGCCGCTCCTTGGGCAGGGGGCTTTCAATCACGTCGGTGATCCGGCCGGGGCGCGGCGACATGACGACGATGTGGGTGGACAGGTACACCGCCTCGGGGATCGAGTGGGTGACGAACGCGATGGTCTTGTCGGTCTTGTCCCAGAGGCGCAGCAACTCCTCGTTGAGGCGGTCGCGCACGATCTCGTCCAGCGCGCCGAAGGGTTCGTCCATCAGCAGGATGTCGGCATCGAAGGCCAGCGCGCGGGCGATGGACGCCCGCTGCTGCATGCCGCCCGACAACTGCCAGGGGAACTTCTTCTCGAACTGCGTGAGCTCGACGAGGTCGAGCACGCGGGCCACGCGCTCGCGCTGCTCGGCCTTGGAAAACCCCATGATCTCGAGCGGCAGGCGGATGTTGCCGCCGATCGTGCGCCACGGATAGAGTCCCGCCGCCTGGAAGACATAGCCGTAGGCGCGCGCGCGCCGGGCTTCGTCGGCGGTCATTCCGTTGACGGTCAGCGACCCGCCGGTCGGGGTTTCCAGCGCCGCGATGCAGCGCAGGAAGGTTGTCTTGCCGCAGCCCGACGGGCCGATGAAGCTGACGAACGACCCCTTGGGGATGTCGAGGCTGATGTCGCGCAAGGCATGCACCGGCCCGTCGTCGGTCTGGAAGGTCAGGTCGAGATGCGAGGCCCGGATGACGGCTGGCTCTGGCGCGGGGGCCATGGCGGGGGCTGCGGACATGGCGCGATCAGACCCCGCTCGCCGGGATGCCCGAGCGTTTGACGGGGCGCGGCGCGGTCAGCTCCTTGAAGGTCGATAGCGCCTTGTTGACCGGCGTGCCCGGCGCGCGCTTGACGAACTTGCCGTGGCCTTCCTCGGTCCGGATCTCGCCGTCGTGCACGGCGACCTTGCCGCGAGTCAGGGTGAAGCGTGGCAGGCCCTTCACGTGCTGGCCCTCGAAGACGTTGTAGTCGATCGCGCTCTGCTGGCTGGAGGCGGTGATCGTCTTCTCCTTTGCCGGGTCCCAGACCACGATGTCGGCATCCGAGCCTACGCGGATCGCGCCCTTGCGGGGATAGCAGTTCAGGATCTTCGCGATGTTGGTCGAGGTGAGCGCCACGAATTCCTCGGGCGTCAGCCGCCCCGTCTCCACGCCGTGCGTCCACAGCATCGGCAGCCGGTCCTCGAGGCCACCCGTGCCGTTGGGGATCTTGGTGAAATCGCCCACGCCATAGCGCTTCTGCTCGGTCGTGAAGGCACAGTGATCCGTGGCCACCACCGACAGCGAGCCCGACATCAGCCCGTGCCACAGGCTTTCCTGGTGCTTGGCATTGCGGAAGGGCGGCGACATCACGCGGCGCGCGGCGTGGTCCCAATCCTGGTTGAAGTACTCGGACTCGTCGAGCGTCAGGTGCTGGATCAGCGGCTCGCCCCAGACGCGCTTGCCCTGCTGGCGGGCGCGGCGGATGGCCTCGTGCGCCTCCTCGCAGCTGACATGCACGACATAAAGCGGCACGCCGGCCATGTCGGCGATCATGATCGCGCGGTTCGCGGCCTCGCCCTCGACCTGCGGGGGGCGGGAATAGGCGTGGCCTTCGGGGCCGTTGTTGCCCTCGGCGAGAAGGCGTGCCGACAGGTCGGCCACCACGTCGCCGTTCTCGGCGTGCACCATCGCGATGCCACCCAACTCGCCCACGCGCTGGAACGACGCGAACATCTCGTCGTCCTGCACCATCAGCGCGCCCTTGTAGGCCATGAAGTGCTTGAACGTGTTGATGCCGCGGTCGCGCACGACGGTCTGCATCTCGTCGAAGACCTGCTCGCCCCACCAGGTCACGGCCATGTGGAACGAATAGTCGCAATTAGCGCGGGTCGACTTGTTGTCCCACATCTGCAGCGCGTCGAGCAGCCCTTGACCGTCGGGGTTGGGAAGGCAGAAGTCCACGACCATCGTCGTACCGCCGGCCAGGCCCGCGCGGGTGCCGCTTTCGAAATCGTCGCTGGAATAGGTGCCCATGAAGGGCATTTCCAGGTGCACGTGCGGGTCGATCCCGCCCGGCATCACGTAGCAGCCGGTGGCGTCGAGTTCGGTGTCGCCCTTGAGGCCTTCGCCGATCTCGACGATCGTGTCGCCCTCGATCAGCACGTCGGCCTTCCAGCTCATGTCGGCGGTGACGACGGTTCCGTTCTTGATGACGGTGCTCATTGCTTTCCTCCCGTGGAGCGATGTCTTTGGCTGCCCGGTGTCGTCGGGCGCGGGGCCGGGCCGTGTCGCGCCGGCGCCAATGGTGTCTTTCGCCGGGTCATGTGCAGACCGGTGCGCCGTCGGCGTCGCTGAGCGGCACGACCGCATCCCCGCCGACGACGTAGTACCAGCACCCGTCGGGGTTCTGGCCGACCTCGCGCGGCGACAGGTCGTCCGGTAGGGCGGCGACGACCTCGGCCGGCACGGCGGACGCATCCTGTGGCTGCGCGGTGCAGGCGGCGAGTGCCGCTAAGGCAAGGCATGCGACGGGCGCGGATCTCATTCCACGATCTCCGCCGTCTCGATGACCGCGTGGAACAGCACGTCGGCGCCGGCGCGCGCCCAGTCCTTGCTGATCTCCTCGGCCTCGTTGTGGCTCAGGCCGTCGACGCAGGGACACATGATCATCGCGGTGGGCGCCACGCGGTTGATCCAGCAGGCGTCGTGCCCGGCGCCCGAGATGATGTCCATGTGGCTGTAGCCCAGCCGTTCCGCCGCGTTGCGCACGGCAGCGACGCAGGTTTCGTCGAACTCGACCGGGTCGAAGCCGCCCACCTTCTCGAACGCTACCTCCAGCTGCATCTCGTCGCAGACCATCTCGGCCTCGGCCCGAAGGCGCTTCTCCATCTCCTCGATCACCGACAGGTCGGGCGAGCGGAAATCGACCGTGAAGACCGCCTTGCCGGGGATCACGTTGCGCGAGTTCGGGAAGACCTCGATATGGCCCGCGGCGCCGACGGCGTGGGGCGCGTGAAGCCACGCGATCTCCTCGACCTTGTCGAGGATGCGCGCCATGCCGAGGCCCGCGTTGCGGCGCATCGGCATCGGGGTGGATCCGGTGTGGCTGTCCTTGCCGGTCACCGTCACCTGCGTCCAGCTGAGGCCCTGGCCGTGCGTGACGACGCCGATATCCTTGCCTTCGGCCTCGAGGATCGGGCCCTGTTCGATGTGCAGTTCGAAGAAGGCGTGCATCTTGCGCGCGCCCACCTCTTCCTCGCCCTTCCAGCCGATGCGCTCGAGCTCGTCGCCGAAGCGCAGGCCCTTGGCGTCGGTCCGGTCGTAGGCCCAGTCCTGATCGTGGATGCCCGCGAACACGCCCGAGGACAGCATCGCCGGCGCGTAGCGGGTCCCTTCTTCGTTGGTGAAGTTCGTCACCACGATCGGGTGCTTCGTATTGATGTTCAGGTCGTTGAGCGAGCGGATAATCTCGAGCCCGCCGAGCACGCCCAGAACGCCGTCGTACTTGCCGCCCGTCGGCTGCGTGTCGAGATGCGAGCCCACGTAGACGGGCAGGGCATCCGGGTCGGTGCCCTCGCGCCGCGCGAACATGTTGCCCATCTGGTCGAGGCCCATGGTGCAGCCCGCCTCTTCGCACCAGCGCTGGAACAGGGCGCGGCCCTCGGCATCGGCGTCGGTCAGGGTCTGGCGGTTGTTGCCGCCCGCCACGCCGGGGCCGATCTTGGCCATCTCCATCAGACTGTCCCAAAGACGGTCGGCATTGACCGTCATGTTCGCCGCTGGCGCTGCCATGCATCTCTCCTGTCGTTCGCCCGGTCGTTGACCGCCGGGCCTTTCGTCTTATTTGACCAATCGGTCAAACAGACGCTACCACGGGACCAGATTCGGTCAAGCGGCTGGCCCGGTTTTCGGGCACCTGCGCGACGATAGGGCAGGGCGGGGCGGTGATGACGAAAATTCCGGCAAATCCGAAAGGCGCCGCTGTCAAGCCGCGCACCCGCATCCAGCGCGCCAAGCGCGAGGCCATTCTCGAGGCGGGCCTCGACGTCTTCTCGGCCGAGGGATTCCGCGGCGCGACGCTGGACCGGATCGCGAAGGCGGCCGGGCTGTCGAAGCCCAACCTGCTGTACTATTACCCTTCCAAGGACGCCATTCACGAGGCGCTGCTGCGCGGGTTGCTGGACACCTGGCTTGCCCCGCTGGGCGCGATGGACCCCGAGGGCGAGCCGCTGGCCGAGATCCTGTCCTACGTTCAGGGCAAGCTGGCCCTGTCGCGCGACTACCCGCGCGAAAGCCGCCTGTTCGCCAACGAGATCCTGCGCGGCGCCCCCAACATGAAGCCCATGCTGCAGACCGACCTGCGGCACATGGTCGACGAGCATGCGGAGATCATCCGCGGCTGGATCGCGGACGGAAAGCTGGCCCCGGTCGACCCGTTGCACCTGATCTTCTCGATCTGGGCGCTGACGCAGCACTACGCCGATTTCGAGGTGCAGGTCCGCGCGGTCATGGGCGAGGATCACGACCCTTTCCCGGGGGCGGCCGCGCATCTCGACACGTTGTTCCGCCGGCTGCTCGCGCCTCAGCCCGGCGCCTAGCCGTCGCGCGCGAAGGGCGCGTTGCCGGACGAGATCTGGAACATGTACGTCCCCGAGGACGTGATGAGCAGGAAGCCGTGGAACGCCTCGACCGCAGTGATCAGGCGCAGGCCCTCGGTCGGCGTCAGCGCGCCGCGGCCCAGCGTCGAGAAGTTCACCAGCGAGAAATAGAAATGGTCGAGGAAGGTCACCGTCTGGTCGGGCTCGGAGGGCTC
>NZ_JBELMH010000007.1:58324-72874 GCF_042096055.1 Citreimonas sp.
GCGAGAAATAGAAATGGTCGAGGAAGGTCACCGTCTGGTCGGGCTCGGAGGGCTCAAGCGTGCCCAGCCCCAGCGCGTGATCGCCCAGCCAGACGCCGCCCGCGTAGAGCCCGCCCTGGAACAGGTGGCCGAGGCTCAGCAGCGCGACCGCCAGCGTCACGGCGTATGCCGACCCGTGCCGGGGGTAGATCAGCCGCGAGGTGTAGTGCAGCGCGTAATATTGGCTGATCGTGACGATCACGAACACCACGAGCGTCAGGAAGACGGCCGTCAGCATGGACACGGCCCCGGAATCTGGCGGGTTTTCGGGATCATGGTCTTCCTCTGCTTCGGCGCCCGGTCAACCGGGTGGGTGCGCGAGGAGTTCCAAAAGGAGGGCGCGGCGCCGCCGACGGGCGCCGCGCCCGAACGTCATTCCGCCGCGCGGACCGCGCCGGGGTTGTTCGGGTGCGTCGTCCAGTTGGCATAGTCGGCCTCGACCACCTTGCCGGTGCGCGGGTCGACCGCGCCGGCGGCCATCTCGACCATGCTGATGCAGTTCTCGACCGGGCAGACGTCGACGCAGAGGTTGCACGCCACGCACTCGTCGTCCTTCACGGTAAAGGTCCGGTCGGCCGACATCGCGATCGCCTGGTGGCTGGTATCCTCGCAGGCGGCGTAGCAGCGGCCGCACTTGATGCAGGCCTCCTGGTCGATGCGCGCCTTGGTGACGTAGTTGAGGTTGAGGTACTGCCAGTCGGTCACGTTCGGAACCGCCTTGCCGATGAAGTCGTGGGTCGAGCGGTAGCCCTTCTCGTCCATCCAGGCGGACAGGCCGCGCTTCATCTCCTCGACGATCTTGAAGCCGTAGGTCATCGCCGCCGTGCAGACCTGCACGTTGCCCGCGCCAAGCGCCATGAACTCGGCCGCGTCGCGCCAGGTGGTGATGCCGCCGATGCCGCTGATCGGCAGGCCGTGGGTCGCCGGGTCGCGCGCGATCTCGGCCACCATGTTCATCGCGATTGGCTTGACCGCCGGGCCGCAATAGCCGCCATGCGTGCCCTTGCCGTCTATCATCGGCTCGGGCGCCATATCGTCGAGGTTCACCGACGTGATCGAGTTGATCGTGTTGATCAGGCTCACCGCGTCAGCGCCGCCGTTCTTCGCGGCCTGCGCGGGTTTGCGGATGTCGGTGATGTTGGGCGTCAACTTCACGATCACCGGCCGGTCGTAGTACGTCTTGCACCAGCGGGTGACCATCTCGATGTATTCCGGCACCTGGCCCACGGCCGAGCCCATGCCGCGTTCGGCCATGCCGTGCGGGCAGCCGAAGTTGAGCTCGATCCCGTCGGCTCCGGTCTCCATCACGCGCGGCAGGATCGCCTTCCAGGCCTCTTCCTCGCACGGGACCATGATCGAGGCGATCAGCGCGCGGTCTGGATAGTCGGCCTTGACCCTCGCCATCTCCTCGAGGTTGGTCTGCAGCGGGCGGTCGGTGATCAACTCGATGTTGTTGATGCCCAGCACGCGGCGGTCGGCGCCGTGGATCACGCCGTAGCGCGGCCCGTTCACGTTGACGACGGGCGGCCCTTCGGCGCCCAGCGTCTTCCAGACGACGCCGCCCCAGCCGGCCTCGAAGGCGCGGCGGACGTTGTATTCCTTGTCGGTGGGCGGCGCCGAGGCCAGCCAGAACGGGTTGGGCGAAGTGATGCCCAGGAAGGTCGTTGTCAGGTCGGCCATGTCGGTCCTCCTCAAGCCTGGTGTTTCGCGCAGAAATAGGCGGTGCGGCCGCCCACCTTTCGCGCGTCGATGGTGCCGTCGCACAGCCCGCACTCAGCGCCCTTGTCGCGGCGGTGGCGCAGCCAGTTTTCGGGCAGCTTCGCGCCGTCATTGGCGGCCAGCAGTTTCTTCAGCACGTCGCGCATCGCGCCGTGCATCTTCTTCAGCGTTCCGGCGTCGAGATCCGCGCCCTTCGCCATCGGCGATACGCCGATCTGGTACAGCGTCTCGTCCGAGTAGAGATTGCCGATCCCGGCGATCTTGGTCTGGTCCATCAGCGCGGATTTCACCGCACCGCGCCCACGCCCGATCACGTCGACAAAGGCGTTCTCGCCGATCTCCATCGCGTCCGGACCGATGTGGTGCTCCGCCAGGAAATCATCCGGATCGTCGATCACCCGCAGCCAGCCCAGCTTGCGCCTGTTGTGGAACACCAGCCGGTCGCCGCCCTCGAACGCGATCACGAAATGCCCGTGATTGGGCGCCTCGAAATCGTCGCCTTCGACGACCAGTCGCCCGGTCATGCCAAGGTGCACGGCGATCCAGGGCCCCGATTGCGACCCCGCGAAGATGAACTTGCCGTGCCGTCGGGCCTGCGTGAACTGCCGGCCCAGAAGGCGGTCGCGATCGGCCTTGCCCGGCAGATCCAGATGCTCGGTCCTGCCCGAGGAGAACCCTGAGATCGTCCGGTTCAGCGCGCCGTCCTCGACGCGCTGGCGGTTTGCTTCGCACTCGGGCAGCTCGGGCATGCGCTCAGCCCATCAGCGCGGCGTGGATGTCCTCGGCGGCGTCGCGGCCCTCGGCCACGGCGACCACGGTGAGGTCCTCGCCGGGCGTGCAGTCGCCGCCGGCCCAGATCCCGGGAACCGAAGTGCGGCCTGGCCCGGTCACGGCGATCTTGCCGCCCGCGCGGTCCAGCCCGCCATCCTCGGACAGGTTCTGCCCGATGGCACGGAACACCTGGTCGGCGGGCAGGCGCACGGTCTCGCCGGTGCCCTGCAGGCGGCCGTCGACCTCGTGCGTGTACTCGAATTCGATCTCGCGCACGGCGCCGTTGCCGTGCACGGCGCGGGGGGCCACGTTGAACATCAGGCGCACGCCTTTCGAGGCGGCGAGGTCCTGTTCGTACCGGCTGGCGCCCATGCGGTCGCGGCCGCGGCGATAGGCCAGCGTGACCTCCTCGGCGCCCAGCAGCTTGGACTGCACCGCGGCGTCCACCGCCGTCATGCCGCCGCCGATCACCACCACGTGCCGGCCGACCGGCAGTGCGGTCAGGTCGTCGGACTGACGCAGCGTCGCGATGAAGTCGACCGCGTCCTCGACGCCCGCGCGGTCGGCGCCTTCGGCATCCAGTCCGTTCACCCCGCCCAGGCCGTGACCCAGGAACACGGCGTCGTATTCGGCGCGCAGGGCGTCGAGCGTCACGTCGCGCCCCAGCGCCTTGCCGTTCTCGATGGTGATGCCGCCGATGCCCAGCAGCCACTCGACCTCGCGCGCGGCGAAGTCGTTCGTGGCCTTGTAGGCGGCGATGCCGTATTCGTTCAGGCCGCCGGCGCGCGGTCGGGCTTCAAAGATCACGACGTCGTGGCCCTTCGTCGCCAACCGGTGCGCGCAGGACAGGCCCGCGGGGCCGGCGCCCACCACGGCGACGCGCTTGCCCGTCGCGGCGGCGCGGGCGAAGGGGTGGCCCTGCCGCGCCATCAGGCTGTCGGTCGCGTGACGCTGCAGGCGCCCGATCTCGACCGGCTTTCCCTCGGCCGCCTCGCGCACGCAGGCCTCTTCGCAGAGCGTTTCCGTCGGGCAGACGCGGGCGCACATGCCGCCCAGGATGTTCTGCTCGAAGATCGTCTGCGCGGCCGCCTCGGGCTGGCCGGTGGCGATCTGGCGGATGAACAGCGGGATGTCGATCGCGGTGGGGCAGGCCGTGATGCAGGGCGCATCGTGGCAGAAATAGCAACGATCCGCAGCGACCGCGGCCTCATGCGGGTCATAGGCCGCGTGCAGGTCGGCGAAGTTCTCGTGCAGCGTGGCGGCGTCGATCCGGCCCGCGGCGATGCCGGGGGTGTGGGGGCCGGTTGCGTGGCGGCTGGTCATGGCGTCTCCCTGGTTTTCTTTCCAGAGAGCCTGCCACGAGTCGTTTTTTTATCAAACGGTAAAATTTCGGCGCCCGGCGATTTTAGGCCGCGGCGCCGAATAAACGGGCGGTCTAGTCGTTCGACTGTAGCGTGACGCAGAACTTTGCAGTGAATTACACAGAGTTTTACAGCAACGCGGTTTTCGAAACGGCGGATTCGCGGCCCGTTTGAAGGGCTCTAGAACAGGCCCTTCAAACCCTCTTCATCCCCTCCTTCAAATCGGCCCGTGCGCGCTCGCCCAGGCGCCGGTCGGCACCGCGAGGATGCCGGCGGCGACCGTGACGTCCTCGGTCGTATCGTCGGCTGCCGTGAAGCGGATCACGTCGCCGTTCGACAGGCCGATGCCGGCCGCGTCGAAGAACCAGTCGCAGGGCACGTCCATGCGCGGACCCGTGGCGACCACGTCGCCGCTCGTGAAGCCCGCGGCGCCGGCTCCCGGAACGTAGTCGGCCTGCTGATAGCTGCCGGCATAGGCGGGCAGCAGCGGGTCGGTGCTGGTGTCGGTGTTCGTGATCGTGCTGCCGACCTGGCCGGCGGCGGCGCTGTCGAAGTTCGTGCCGTTGCCGAACAGCAGGCAGCCGTTGAGGCTCGAGCCGGAGGCCTGCCACTTGGCGGCTTCGGTGCTGTTGTTGAGCTGCACGCCCGTGCCGTAACCGGTCAGGATCGTGTCGGTCACGGTGACCGTGCCGTAGGTCGAGTCCGACGAGAACGGGATGATGAACGCGGTCCCGTCGGCCGGGCCGGTCAGGGCGCCCTTGTCGATGGTGAGCGCGTGGCCCGCGCGCATCCGGATCGAGGCATGGCCGAAGCACCGGATGAACGTGGCCACCGCCGGCCCGTACATCCGCGCATTGACCCAGCAGTCGGTGTAGGTGCCGCCGGTCATGTTGAGGAAGGTCGACTCGTCGCCGATCTGGCACGCGGTGAAGCTGCAGGCGGCGTTGGCGTTCCAGCCGGCGCTTGCGGTCGGCAGGAACCGGGTCCGGAGGAAGGTGTGCGTGCCGATCGCGTTCGGGTTCAGCATCGCGCCGGTGCCGGCGAACAGGCAGTCTTCGCAGTAGCCCGAGCTGCCGCCGACGTTGGCGTAGCCCACCTTGAAGAAGTCGCGGAAGGTGCAGCGGTAGGCGTTGATCGTGTCGCTGGCGTTGTGGCCCGAGATCCCGTCGCCGGTGTCGACGCTGTGGAGGTCGAAGGCGTACACGGTCGAATTGCCCGCGCCGCCCAGCGTCTGCGCCGAGCCGAGGTCGAGGTAGCCGCGCGACAGAGCCCCGTTGCCGTAGACGTAGACGGTCCCGTTGCGGGCATAGATCGGGCACTTGGCCTCGGTCGCGGCACCGTAGGCATGCGCGCCCAGCCCGAAGTCGACGAAGGCCGGATCCTCGCGGCTGGCCACCGGGTTGCCGGCGGAATCGACAGGGACTGGCGCCCAGGTGCAGGTGATATCGGGTTCGTAGACGATCCAGACCGTGGAACCGCCCATGCCGTCGACAGCCCAGGACCAGTGCTGCTGCTGGTAGACGCCCGACGCGGGCCGCTTGACCAGGATGCGAATCTCCTCGGCCGAGCTGGCAACGACCGCCGCCCAGGCCGGGCCCCACGTCTGGAACGGTGCCGTGGCCGAGCCATCGTTCGCATCGTCGTCGCCGTTGTCGGCGTCGATCACGTAGGTCCAGTCGCTCACCGCGCCGGTCGCGAAGTTCAGGAACCGGCCACTGTCGGGATCGATGCCCAGCACCTGCGGCGGCGCCGGGGCGCCGTTGGACAGCACCGGCACGTCGTCGCGCAGCTCGTAGGTCCAGGCGCTGGCGGCGGTGTCGTAGGAACGGCGCAGCTTGCCCGTGCCGGCGAATCCGATCTCGCCGGCGACGCCACGCGTCAGGCCGTTGGTGCCGCGCGTGTAGGACGCGCCCGCTGGCGACAGCGGGCTGGCGATGACCGCGCCGGTGCCGGGGTCGTACCAGGCCGCGCCCTCGGCGGCCGAGATCGCGAAGGTGCTGGTGCCAAGCGCCCAGGCGGGGCGCTCGGCGACCGAGCCGCCCTGCGCGGAGGCCGCGGCGGCGGCGAAGAGCAGCGCGCGCATCAGGCCAGCTCCCCCGCCACCAGCCACGTGTTGCTGGCGATCTTCACCAGCGTGGCGAGGCCGGCCAGCGTGTAGCTCGATCCCGCCGTGACGCCCGACGACGCCGGCGTCAGGGTGACGCCCGACCCGGGCGCCAGCGTCTTGGTGCCCGAGGCCGCGCGCGAGACCGAGATCGTCGCGCCGATCGGCAGCGCGCAGGCGGACTCGGGCGCGATGGTGACGGTCTGGGGCGCAGCCTGGCTCAGCACGATCAGCCGGCCGAGGTCGCCGCGCACGGTGGTCGTGTCGCCGCTCGAGACCACGCGCAGGGGCTGAACCGCGGCGAGGTCCCGGTCGCGCCCCGTCGCGCCGATCGAGCGCGGCAGCTCGGTGCCCTCGAGGATCAGGATGTCGGTGACGGTGACCGGGTCCGTGTTCGGCCGCACGTTGATCTCGACGTATTCCGGCGTGCTGGCGTCGCCGGTCGAAAGGGTGCCCCGGAACGCGTAGATGTCCCGCGCGATCTGGACCATCTCGGAGGGCGTGCCGTCGGTCAGGCCCATCCGCGCCGTGAGCGTGCGGAACGCGCGCGGCCGGGTGATCCGGCACAGGACGGTGATCGTCGCGCCGGATGCGATGCCCGAGACGTAGACCCGGATCGTCTTGCCTCGTAGGCGATCGTCTTGCGCATCGTGTCGGTCAGACGCAGCGTTCCGATTCCGCTGACCGGCGGATTGCGCCGGGCGTAGGCGTCCAAGGTGGCCTGGCTGCGCGGCGCCCAGGGCGTGCCGTCGGGCGCAGTACCGGTGAGGAAGTTCTGGTCGGTCCGTGCCAGCATCTCCTCGCCGATGTCTTGCATCAGCGGAGTGAGATCGTCCATCTCGGCCGCCGCACGGGCCAGCGCGGCGATGATCGGATCGGTGTTCGCCTCGATGCGGATCAAGTGAAGTCCAGGTCGCCTGCGCCGACGCCTCGGAAGCCGGCCGCTTCACGCGCGGTGAAGAGCGCCTCTTCCAGGTCGCGACGCATCATTTCACGCTCGCCTTCCGGCACGGCTTCGAGGATCGCCTCGAGCTGCTGCTCGGCGTCTTCCGGCAACGGGTCCGCGGCAAGCAGAGCATCGACGCGGGCGATGATCTCATCGCGAGGCATTGAAGCGATCCTTTCGCTTGAAGAGCGCCAGCAGCTCCGGCTTGATCCGCCAGTGGTGCTCTTCACCCAACATATACAGCACGAAGCTCTCTGCGACAAACTCGTTGCGATTCTTCGAGCCATATTCGCTCACGGCGTATTGCCAGCCGGAGTTCCAGCCGCGGACGGCCTCGTCGAAGGCGGCGCGGTCGTTGAAGTCCAGGCGGTGCCCGCTTTCGTGGATCGCGACCGAGCGCGGATAGTCCGGACCGGCTTCCACGACGGTCCATTTGTACTCGACCCGCCCGGCGATCTCCTTCGCGGGCCCGTCGGGCAGACGCGAGACCCGCGATCCGTGCGCAGCCTGCCGGGAAGTCGCCGTGCGCGCGGACGCTTCGGCCGACATCCACGGCTCGGTCGAGAGCCCCACCTTGTTCCAGCCCATCGCGTTGAAGTGCGGCGAGTACCAAGCCGCCGCGTTGCGCGGGTGCTTGATCCTTCCGCCTGTGCGTTTCGCGATCGTGAACCCCGAGCCGACCGCCTGCATGGGCTTCATTTCGAACCGGCTTTCAATCTCGGCCAGGATCCGGATCACGTCGTTGACCGCGCCGAGCTCTGACCCGCGGGGGAAGTCGACCGGTTGCGCCGAGATCCCCAGCTCGGTGAGGATCTTCGGCGCGTCGCTCAGCTTGCGCGCTTGCGGCACGTCTGGCGGCGGCGGTGGTGCGGGCGGTACCGTCGCGGACTCGAGCGCTGCGCCGAGCGAAGGCGGCAGCTTGCCCGCCTTCTCGGCGACGATGCGCTGGATGTCCTCGGCCAGGGCCCTCGCCGCGGCCGGCCTTGAATGCCTTGCGCGCTGTGGCCGCATTCTTGGCGGTGCCGGTGGCGAGCGCCTCGACCACCGCGTAGCGCTCGGGCGGGTTGTTGATCTTCGAGATCTGCATGAGGTCAGACAGCGACACCGGCTTCGGAGCGTTGCGCAGACGGTGTGCATGGCCCTGCACAGCTTTTCCGGCCATCACCAGCCGGCGTACATGCTTCTCGCTGCAGCCCATCTTCTCGGCGGCCGAGGCGGCAAAGGATGCGACGGACATCATGTCCGTCGCATTCCAGCGCTTGGCTGCCAGCACAGCACCGGCGCTCGCCCGCGTCTCCGGATGGGCCTTCTCGTAGACTTCTTTCCGGGCAGCCAGAAACACCGCCGTGTCCAGCGCCGTCAATTCCGCGCCGGCGAGGTTGTCGTCGATCTCCATCAGGCGCGCGAAGTCGTCGTTGCACCGCCAGGCGACCACGCCGACACGCTCCAGTTCGGCGTGGCCTTCGTCTCGCAGCTCCCGCTGCGCCACCAATCGGTGCCCGCCCGCGATCAGGCGCGTCTTGCCGCCCTTGAGCCTGCGAACGTGGATCTTGTCCTTGATCACGCCAAGCTCGGCATAGCTCGCCTTGATCGCCTCGACGCCGGCCCGGCCGACTGGGCGCAGACGGTCACCGATTTCGATCTCGTCGATCGGCAGATCGGTGATGGATTGGATGATCTCAGCCATTCCCGCGCCCCTCTTGGTCGGAGTCCGCCAGCAGGCGGGCGAGGTCGCTCCACGCGGGGTGGACGCCGCTCGCGGGGTCGAAGACGAGTGCGTCTTTGATCGTCGGCAGGACGGGCCTGCGCATCATCTCCTCGATCACGGCACGCGGCGTGTAGTGTTCGGGTAGAGGGGGAATATTAGCCATTCTTCCGTGGCCCTTTCGTCATGCGGTAGTACCAGCGCGGCTCGCCGTTCGGTCCGTCGTGCCGCTTGCTGCAGGCGATCTCGGCGCCGAGGCAGCGGAGTTCGGAGACGCAGGCAGAGACGGCGGCGACCTTGCAGCGCTCCATGATTTCGAGCGTCGAGTGCTCGCGTTTTTCCGACAGGACCTTCGCGACGCGAGCCAACCGTGCGGATTTGACGGATGCGTGGTTCATGCCGCGATCCTCGCAACTGGCGGCTGCCACATATTGTGGTCCGCTAGGTCGAATCGTGCAGGCATGGTAGGTTTGTGGCGCTGTCGGGTGTTCCCGCACCCGACAGCGCCTCTCATGCCCTCGTGGCGACAACACAAGGACACGATCTCGATGACCGAGAAGAATACGGAAGTATTGACCACGATGGTGGCGCGCCCCGACCCGAACTGGTCGATAAACACTGCCGGCCCGCGGCAGCCGAGTGCACCGGCAGCAGTGCACGACAGGCCGAGCCCCGGGACCCACGTCGGCCCCAGGCAGCCCACGCCGCCTGCGCCGCCGCCCGTAAAGAAATAGAGGAACGAATGCAGAAGAACCCCGAGGTCGTCCGCTTTAACATCCTGCGAAACGCGCTCTACCACTCGGCTCGGCGCCGCTCGCTTGAACGGATGAATAGGGGGTTCAACTTTCTCGTGGTTGTGCTGGGGACGGCAGCGTTTGGCGACCTTACGGTAGGCCTCGGTATCAGCGCCGGCTGGATCGGCGCGGCCGTTGCTGTGATCGGTGCGCTTCAGCTGGTCTTCGATTTCGGCCGGCAGGCGCGGGATCACCAAGCACTTCAGAAAGCCTACTTCGAATTGCTGGCAGACGTGGAAGCTAAGCTCGAGCCCGGTCCCGAAGACGCCGCCAACTGGCAAGCAAAGATGATGCGGATCACGGCGGACGAGCCGCCTGTGTACAAGGCGATCGACGCAAAGGCCTACAACGACGCGATCGATGCCGTGGACTGGGATCAGGAGGAACGCTTGCACGTCCCGCTCTGGGACCGCCTCCTGGCTTCGATATGGGCCCTCGACGGAAGACAGTACGAAAAGATCCGTGAAATTAATGCGAGACGCGAAGCAAAGCACGCTGCGCGCGAGGCCAAGCGGGCGGGTAAAGGCTAGCGATAACGTCACAGGTTCACCCGGGATATCCAGTCGGAGGACGCCGCCCGCGTTCGGCAGCCGGGACACATGCGGTTGTGCTTACCTTCCGACCGGAAGAGGGCGGTGCAGGTAATGCAGGGACGTGTCTTGCTGGCCGCGCGGCGCGCCAAGCGCTGCTTGCGATCCTCCGCCTCCTCGTGCCGTACGAAAGTCGGCGTGACTTGGTTGGCGCCGCGGAAGACTGCCCAGTACTGGCCCACCTTGCCGACGCGGAATTCGCTTTGAACGTCCATGGAAGACTCCTTCAACGGCCGAGGAACAGCGGCAGCAGGACGGTGGCGCCCGTGGCAATGATCAGGATGCTGATCCCGCCCAGCGTGTCGCCGAAGAGGCTGTCCGAGACGCGGCGCTCGATCTCGCGGAACCTGTCCCAGGCCGCGCGCAGGGAGGAGGTCGCGCGCGGCCCGGGTTCCCCCGTTGCCTCTCCGGGGGCACGGGTACGCCCGGTCTGCTCGTCGACCTGGTCGGGCCATCCCGTGTATTCGTGATGCGCTGTGCGCGAGGCCGTCAGCTGGTCGGCTTGGTCGGCGATTTGCCGGGCAGCGACGCGAAGTGCGATGTGGCACTCCGGATTGCCCACCGTCTGGATCAGGCCGACTCCGAGCGCGATCCGCTCGTGGTCGGAAAGGCCTTCGCCGCCGCCTCGAGACGGTTTTGTCTTGGCGAAATGTTGGCGCGGCCGAGGTCTGGGGCGAGATCCGCGAGTGGCTGGACGAGCACCAGGCCGAGGCGCCGGAGCAGCTGCCGGCAGATCCACAGCGGCCGCCGGTGTGCGACGGACACTAGCTTTCCACTTGCTAGGCGGCTCCGGCTTTTGGCGTAATCGATCCGGCAAAGCGGACGAGGTGGAACATGCGATACACCCCAGAATACATGGCACTCATGGAGCGGGAATCTCCTCACCTTGTGGAGCACTTGCGTTATCTTGAGGTTTTGTCTGAAGAAAGCGACAGGGGCGTCGTATTGGTAACCGCTTCGATGCTTGAAGATGTCCTCGAAAGGCTGCTTCTCGCGAGGCTTGTCGAAGGGCGAGAGGCGGAGAAACTTCTTACCGGGTTTGGCGCGCCGTTAGGCACCTTTTCAGCCAAGATCGCGGCGGCTCGTGCGGTCGGTGTGATTTCGGAGCAATGGCGCAGAGAACTCGACCTTCTCCGCGACATCAGAAACCGGCTAGCTCATGAAGTCACTGTCACCTTGGGAGATGGACCGATCCTCAACAAATGCAATGAGTTGTGCCTTTGTCTATCCGATCGTGCGACTGATGCTGCTGGCGCTCGTAAACGATACTGGATGTCCGCGACAGCGATCCTCATCGATTCTCTTCATGCGTTACACGAAGGCAAAATCACCCGCATCGATGGCTAGGCAGCACGGGGCGGCTACCGGAGGAGCAGCAGCAAGCGGCAGAGCGGGGTGTGCATCGAAGGTTGGCTGTGAGACTGTTTAGGAGACGCTGGTATGGTTGAAGTTCGTTGGCGCAACGGGTTTGCGGTCGGTCTGACCGCCGGTATCTGTTCAATTCTGATCATCAACATCTGGGGCGGAGCGATCTACGAGATTGCAACGTGTGTTTCGCAAGGCGCCTGCCAAGGCAGCCCGGCTCAAAACGATAGCGGAGACGAGCCAGAGTGGTGGCGTTGGATCAGGCGTTTGGTGTCCGCGGAAGATTCGCTTGCACAATGGAGCATGGCGCTCCTGTCCCTGGCTGCGGTGGTATTGCTGTGGCTCACTTTACGAGCCTCCAGAGACACTCTTAGCGCCACACAGAAAATGGCCGTTGACGCTAGGGAGATTGGGGAGGCTCAAGTAAGAGCATATCTGACCATAGAGGATGCCGCGGTCACCCCCAGCTTTCGTCAGAACGGGGCTCTGGTCGACTGGCATGTTGAGGTCTCCATTCGTAACACTGGTCACTCTCCGGCTCGGAACCTGTACATCAGTGTGAAGAACGTTACCGGAGAGCCGAGCGCGACAAGTCTGTGCCCAAACCTCGCTTCCGGGGCAGAGGAGAGAGCCTTCGTCTTCCTAACTTTCGCAGCTCAAGACCTGCAGTTTCACTCCGATTTGGAAGACCAAGTTCTTATCGTCCTCGATGTCACGGTTTCTTTTAAAGACGTATTTTGTACAGGTGACGAAACTCGCACCGAGGCCACGAAATTCGTGGGATACGCTAAGCTTTTGCAAGCTGAAACCAGCAAATTGGCCGACGTGTCCGGCATGGTTGGCCTTTTTCCGGAGTAGTGCATGCTGTTGGCGTGGAGCTTTTGGCGCGGCCACGGCTTGCCGCAGTCAAGGCGCCGGAGCGCTCGCCGTCCGAACTGCAGCGGCCGCCGATGCGGGCGGGGCACAACGGCAGAGACAGTTGCATCTAAGAGCTTTCACCAGTCAGTTCTCTCTTTGTGCCCAGGCTCTGCTGGTTTACTCTGGCGTGAAAACGCCGGGCCGCGCCACTTGTTGGCCTCGTCCCTCCGTGGGGCAAGGGCTAGCTAGGCTCAGATCGAGACCGAGGCAGAAACATGGCACAGAAATCTGAGATTGAGTGGACAGACGCGACCTGGAACCCTGTTACCGGGTGCACCAAGGTCGGACCGGGCTGCGACAATTGCTACGCCGAACGCTTCGCCGAGCGCTGGCGTGGCATCGAAGGACACCCTTACTCGCAAGGCTTTGACCTGCGGCTCTGGCCCGATCGCCTTGAGCAGCCGGCGAAATGGAAGCGGCCACGGATGATCTTCGTTAACTCCATGAGTGACCTCTTTCATAAGGACGTAGATCGCCGCTTCATCGACCGGGTATTCGACACCATGGAACGCGCTGATTGGCACGTCTACCAAGTGCTCACAAAGCGCAGCTCTCTTATGCGCAACTATGTTGCCCAGCGCTACGCCGACCGGCCGGTGCCGAAGCACATCTGGTTAGGCGTTTCAGTAGAGGACGCCGCGCACAAGGGGCGCATCCGCCACTTGCAGGACATCAACTCGCAAGCTCGCTTTATCTCCTTTGAGCCGTTGTTGGGGTCGATTGGCGAAGTCAATCTCACTGGAATCGCGTGGGCCATCGTAGGCGGTGAGAGCGGACCGCGAGCACGCCCCATGCACCCAGAGTGGGCCACTGAGATCCGCGACATCTGCCACCGCGATGCGGTCGCGTTCTTCTTCAAGCAGTGGGGTGGTGCTCGACCGAAGTCTGGCGGCCGCCTTCTTGACGGAGAGGAATGGAACGGCTTCCCTTGGAGCATTGTGCCAAAGGCTATCCTTGACCACCTGAGAGCAGCGTAGAAGAGGCCCGTTGACCGTTAAAAATTTTGCCTGGTCTCCCGGCGCCCCTCTACCGGGAATTGAACCTCACTCCGAGCGAAAGCTCGAGGTGGTCCGGCGATACCTCGACGTCTACTTCGATACAGTCGCGTCGATCCCGCACATGGACCGTCTCAACATCGCTATCGTCGATGGCTTCTGCGGCGGCGGTCAGTACCAGCGCGGGACGACCGTTTTGCCCGGCAGTCCATTGATCATTCTGGATGCGGTGCGCGAAGCCCAGGAGCGGCTATCCCGAGACCGACGGAAGCCATTCGAGATTGCGGCTACCTTTCACTTCGTTGACGCGGCCCGGGATCACCTCGAGCACTTACGCGGCGTGATTGCTGCAGCTGGATATGCAGACAAGCTGGGAAGCAGTATCCAGCTCTACCATGGCGAGTTCGCGGCGCATCTCCCGGAGATCATGGCAAAAATCGCGGCTACTCAGCGCAAAGGCCGCTCGATCTTCCTCCTGGATCAGTTCGGTTACCTCGACGTACCGATGGATTCGATCCGCTCGATCTTCGGGAAATTTCCGCGTGCTGAAGTGCTGCTCACCTTCTCGATCGACGCAATGTTGAACTACCTGTCGACCAGCCGTGCAGCGAGCGAGACGCTCGCGCAATTCGGCGTGGATCGCGATTTCATAGCCGCTTGGGAGGCGAACAAGAACGACGTCGAATTCGGGCGCATTACGGCACAGCGGGCGGTTATGACCCATCTGCGGAACAACAGCCGGGCCCTATTTTTCACGCCGTTTATGCTCTTCTCGCAGGCCTCCGGACGCATGATGATGTTCGCTCACCTGTCCCAGCATCAAGCGGCGCGGGACAAAATGCTGGGCGTGCATTGGGAGTTTCAGAATCGCTTTGCCCATATCGGCCGCGGCAGCCTCTTTGAGCTAGGCTTTGACGCCAGGCTGCTCGAGGACAAGGGCAGCCTCTTTCAGTTCACAGAGCAAGATCGCGCCACGATGATGCGCGAGCTGCACGATGAACTGCCTGGCAAAGTCATGGGAATGCTCGGCGCGGGATCGATATCCTTGCAGGAGCTGAGTAAGCGGCGGCTGCGCCCCACCTTTCAGCAGGCTTGATCCATTGCGAAGTGTTTCCTGTCGTGAGGCAAGGAGTGCGTTTCGCAATGTGCGCTACGAGTGCGTTTCTCAGATCGCTGGGAGTGGAGATTCGTAAGCACCCGATTTCTACCGCAGCGGCTGGTCCTTGACGCGGGCGATGATGTC
>NZ_JBELMH010000008.1:0-9088 GCF_042096055.1 Citreimonas sp.
ACGCGGACACGGTGATGATGGCCGCGATCGAGGCCGGCGCCGAGGACGTCGAAAGCGCCGAGGACGGGCACGTGATCTACTGTGCCGACACCGACCTCAACGACGTCGCCACCGCGCTCGAGGCCGAGCTGGGCGAAAGCGAGTCGACCAAGCTGATCTGGAAACCGTCGACCACGACCGAGCTCGATCTCGACTCGATGCAGGGGCTGATGAAGCTGGTCGAGGCGCTGGAGGATGACGACGACGTGCAGCGCGTGACCACGAACTTCGAGGCCTCGGACGAGGTCATGGCGCAGCTCGAAAGCGCCTGAACGCGTTCGAAGGGCACTGACGGCGGCATCCGCGTCATCGCCGTTGCCGCGCCGGGGGAGGTTCCATGCAGACGGCCCTTGCGGGGTTCGCCCTCGGCCTCTCCCTGATCCTGGCCATCGGGGCGCAGAACGCCTTCGTGCTGCGGCAGGGCATGATGCGGCGCCACGTCCTTCCGGTGGTGCTGGTCTGTGCGATCTCGGACGCGGTGCTGATCACTGCAGGCGTTGCGGGCTTCGGTGCGCTGACCACCGCGATCCCGGGGCTCGAGCTGTGGATGCGGCTGGCGGGCGCGGCCTTCCTGATCTGGTACGGCGCGCGCACGCTGTTGTCCGCCTGCTTCGGGGGCGAGGCGCTGCGCGCGGGCGAGGGGACGCAATCCCTGCGCGCCGCGATCCTGACCTGCCTCGCCTTCACCTGGCTCAACCCGCATGTCTACCTCGACACGGTCGTGCTGCTGGGCGCGGTCTCGGCGCAGTACGACGACCGGCTGGCCTTCGGCGCGGGCGCGGTCGTGGCGTCGTTCGCCTTCTTCTTCGCTCTGGGCTTCGGCGCGCGGGCGCTCGCGCCGGTCTTCGCGCGGCCCGCGGCGTGGCGCGTGCTCGACGCCGGCATCGGGCTGGTGATGTGGGCGATCGCGGCCAAGTTGCTGTCCGGCCTCTGATCCTTGCCCGCGCGGCCTGCGGCCCTTGCCCTTGCCGGACGGTTGCGCCAAGGGTTGGGCCCATGGACAATGCGGCGCAGCGGCCCGGCGCGGGCGTCTTCTGGATGGTGGTGACGGGGCTGTGCTTCGTCATGGTCACGGCGCTGGTGAAGCTGCTGGGCAGCCGCATCCCGTCGTCCGAATCCGCCTTCCTGCGATACCTGATCGGGCTGGTCTTCCTGATCCCTATGATGCCCGCGCTGCGTGCCGTCACGCTGACGCGCCGCCTGTGGGCGCTTTTCGCGCTGCGCGGTGCCGCGCATTGCGTGGGCGTGGTGCTGTGGTTCTACGCCATGACCCGCATCCCCATCGCCGAGGTAACGGCGATGAACTACCTCAACCCCGTCTACGTCACGATCCTCGCGGTGTTCTTCCTGGGCGAGCGGCTGGCAGTGCGGCGCATCATGGCGATCGTCGCGGCGCTGATCGGCGCGGTGCTGATCCTGCGCCCGGGCTTCCGCGAGCTCGACCCCGGCCACATCGCCATGCTGGGCACCGCGCTGCTGTTCGGCGTCTCGTACCTGACCGCCAAGATCCTGTCGGGCGAGGTCAGCGCGTCTGTCGTGGTGGGCATGCTGTCCATCACCGTGACCATCGGCCTGGCGCCGCTGGCGCTGGCGGTGTGGGTCTGGCCCACGGGGTGGGAGCTGCTCGTGCTCTGCGCGATCGCCACCTTCGCCACCGCCGGGCATTTCACCATGACGCTGGCCTTCGCCGCCGCTCCGGTCACGGTGACGCAGCCGGTGACCTTCCTGCAGTTGGTCTGGTCCGTGGCGATCGGAGCGCTGTTCTTCGCGGAACCGGTCGACCCTTGGGTGATCGCCGGCGGCGGCCTGATCATGGGCGCGGTGGTGTTCATCACTTGGCGAGAGCACGTGCTGAAGCGCCGCGTGACCCCGCATGTCGGCGAAACGAAGGGCTGACGACGCACCCTCTTACCGCGCAGCCGAACTGCATCGGGTTTATTGATTGACCAGTCAATCAATATCGGGCATACGGTCCCCATGCCCAAGCTCGGACAAGAACAATTGCGTCGCGCGGCACTCGTCGCGGCGACGGTCGAGGAAATCGGCGCGCGCGGCTCGCTCGACGTGACGGTCGGGCAGATCGCGCGCCGCGCCGGCATGTCCACCGCGCTGGCGCATCACTATTTCGGCGGCAAGACGCAGATCTTCCTGGCAGCGATGCGCCAGATCCTCAGCGATTACGGCGCCGAGGTGCGCGGCGCGCTGGCCTCGGCCGCGCCGGATCGCCGGCTCGAAGCGATTATCGCTGCGAATTTCGCCGGCAGCTGCTTCGCGCCCGCCACCGTGTCGGCCTGGCTGACCTTCTACGGCCTGGCGCACAGCGATCCGCAGGCGGCGCGCCTTCTGCGGGTCTACCAGGCGCGGCTGCGCTCGAACCTGATCGACGCGCTGCGCGGTCGCTGCGCCGATCCCGCGGCGGTGGCCGAGACGCTGTCGGCGCTGATCGACGGCGTCTACCTGCGCGCCGCGCTGTCGGGCCGCGGCGTCGACGGCGCCGCCGCCCATGTCACCCAAGCCGCCTACGCCCTGATCGGAGAGACGCGATGAGTTCCAACATCCTGATCGTCATGGTCGACCAGTTGAACGGCACGCTATTCCCCGATGGTCCCGCCGACTGGCTGCACACGCCGAACCTGCGCGCGCTGGCGCAGCGCTCGACCCGGTTTGCCAACGCCTATACGGCCTCGCCGCTCTGCGCGCCGGGGCGAGCGAGCTTCATGTCGGGCCAGCTGCCCAGCATGACGCGGGTCTATGACAACGCGGCCGAATTCGCCTCGGACATCCCGACCTACGCGCACCACCTGCGCCGCGCGGGCTACCAGACCTGCCTGTCGGGCAAGATGCACTTCGTCGGCCCCGACCAGCTGCACGGTTTTGAATCGCGCCTGACCACCGACATCTACCCGGCCGATTTCGGCTGGACGCCCGACTACCGCAAACCGGGCGAGCGCATCGACTGGTGGTATCACAACATGGGCTCGGTCACCGGCGCGGGCGTGGCAGAGATCACGAACCAGATGGAATACGACGACGACGTCGCCCATCAGGCGCAGCAGAAGCTGTATGATCTCGCGCGCGGGCACGACAAGCGGCCGTGGTGCCTGACCGTCAGCTTCACGCACCCGCACGACCCCTATGTGGCGCGCAAGCGGTTCTGGGACCTGTACGAGGATTGCGAACACCTCGCGCCCCAGGTGCCGGCGATGGACTACGCCGATCACGACCCGCATTCTCAGCGCCTGTTCGACGCCAACGACTGGCGCAGCTACGCCATCACCGACGAGTCCGTTGCCCGCGCCCGGCGGGCGTATTTCGCCAACATCTCGTATCTCGACGACAAGATCGGCGGCCTGCTGCAGACGCTGAAGGACACGCGGATGGACGACGACACGATCGTGGTCTTCGTCTCCGATCACGGCGACATGCTGGGCGAGCGCGGCCTGTGGTTCAAGATGAGCTTCTTCGAAGGCTCGTCACGCGTGCCGCTGATGATCGCGCTGCCGGGGCAGGGCGGTCGGCTGGTCAGCGACCCGGTTTCGACCATCGACCTGACGCCGACGCTGGCGGCGCTGGCCGGCGTCTCGATGGACGAGGTGGCGCCCTGGACCGCCGGCGAAAGCCTGCTGCCGCTGATCGACGGCGGCGCGCGCGAAACGCCCGTGGCGATGGAATACGCGGCCGAGGGGAGCATCGCGCCGCTGGTCTGCCTGCGCCAGGGCCAGTGGAAGTACACTGCCTGCCCGGTCGACCCCGAGCAGCTGTTCGACCTCGACTCCGACCCGCACGAGCTGAGGAACCTGGCGGACGACCCCGCCTATTCCGAGACGCTGGCGCAGTTCCGCGCCATGGCGGAGGACCGCTGGAACCTCGAGCGCTTCGACGCCGACGTGCGGCAAAGCCAGGCGCGCCGGCACGTGGTCTACGAGGCTCTGCGCCAGGGCGGCTATTACCCGTGGGACTTCCAGCCGCTGCGCGCGGCCTCGGACCGCTACATGCGCAACCACATGGATCTCAACGTGCTCGAGCACGACCAGCGCTATCCGCGCGACTGACCCCATTCAGGACCATTCGATGACCTACGATCTTCAGCCCCCCGCCAGCCATTTCGTCGACGGCGAATACGTCGAGGATACCGTAGGCACGCCGCTGCCGGTGATCCACCCGGCCACCGGCAAGACCATCGCGACCCTGCACGAGGCGACGCCGGCCATCATCGACCGCGCCCTCGACGCCGCGCGCCGGGCGCAGGTGCAATGGGCCGCGATGACCGGCGCCGAGCGTGGCCGCGTGCTGCGCCGCGCTGCCGACATCATCCGCGACCGCAACCATGCGCTGTCGGTTCTGGAAACCTGGGACACCGGCAAGCCGCTGCAGGAGACGCTGGTCGCCGATGCCGCCAGCGCCGCCGATGCGCTCGAATACTTCGGCGGCCTCGCCGGCACACTGACCGGCGAGCACGTGCAGCTGGGCGAGAACTGGGGCTACACCGTGCGTGAGCCGCTGGGCGTCTGCGTCGGCATCGGTGCGTGGAACTATCCCAGCCAGATCATCGCGTGGAAATCCGCGCCGGCGCTGGCCTGCGGCAACGCGATGGTGTTCAAGCCGTCCGAGACGACGCCGCTGTCGTCGCTGCGCATCGCCGAAATCCTGACCGAGGCGGGCGCGCCCGCCGGCCTGATCAACGTGGTGCAGGGCGCGGGCAGTGTCGGCCACGCGTTGGTGACAGATTCCCGCGTCGACAAGGTCTCGCTCACCGGATCGGTCGGCACCGGACGCAAGGTCTACGCCGCCGCCGCCGAGGGCATCCGCAACGTCACCATGGAACTGGGCGGCAAGTCGCCGCTGATCGTGTTCGACGACGCCGATCTCGACAACGCGGTGGGCGGCGCGATCATGGGCAACTTCTACTCGACCGGGCAGATCTGCTCGAACGGCACGCGGGTCTTCGTGCAGAAGGGCCTGAAGCAGGCCTTTCTCGACCGGCTGGACGAGCGGCTGAAGGGCGTCGTCATGGGCGACCCGCTGGACGAGGCCACGAATTTCGGCCCCATGGTCAGCGAACGCCAGCGCGAGATCGTGCTGTCCTACATCGCGAAGGGCCGCGCCGAGGGTGCGCGCCTGATCACCGGCGGCCAAGCGGTCGACCGCGACGGCTTCTTCATCGAGCCCACGGTCTTCGCCGACGTGACCGACGACATGACCATCGCGCGCGAGGAGATCTTCGGCCCCGTGCTGTCGGTCCTCGACTTCCAGACCGAGGACGAGGTCATCGCCCGCGCCAACGACACCGAGATGGGCCTGTCGGCCGGCGTCTTCACCCGGGATCTGGCGCGCGCGCACCGGGTGATCGGCAAGGTCAAGGCCGGCACCTGCTACGTCAATTCCTACAACGACGCGCCGGTCGAATTGCCCTTCGGCGGCTCGAAGCTGTCGGGTGTCGGGCGCGAGAATTCCAAGGCCGCGATCGAGCATTACTCGCAGGTCAAGTCGGTCTTCGTGCGCATGACGGATGTGGACGCACCCTTCTAGCGCACCGTCGAGGAGCCGCTTTCGGGCGGCCGTCCATTCGCAATCACCCTTCCCGCCGGCGGCCCGTGCTTCCGGCGCGGGATCAGTATCGGAGATTCCGCCATGCAAGCGGATTACATCGTCGTCGGTGCCGGCAGTGCCGGCTGCGCCATGGCCTACCGCCTGGCCGAGGCGGGGCGTTCGGTCATCGTCGTGGAACACGGCGGGTCCGATTGGGGCCCGTTCATCAACATGCCCGGCGCGCTGTCCTACCCGATGAACATGGCGCGCTACGACTGGGGTTACCGGACCGAGCCCGAGCCGCATCTGGGTGGCCGCCAGCTGGCCTGCCCGCGCGGCAAGGTTCTGGGCGGCTCGTCGTCGATCAACGGGATGGTCTACGTGCGCGGCCACGCGCGCGATTTCGACCATTGGCGCGACAGCGGCGCCGACGGCTGGAGCTACGCCGACGTGCTGCCCTATTTCCGGCGGATGGAGCATTGGCACGCCGGCCTGCACGGTGGCGATCCGGCCTGGCGCGGCAAGGACGGCCCGCTGCACGTCACCCGCGGGCGGCGCGACAACCCTTTGGTCACCGCCTTCGTCGAGGCCGGCCAACAGGCGGGCTACCCGGTCACGCCCGACTACAACGGCCACCAGCAGGAGGGCTTCGGCCCCTTCGACATGACTGTCTGGAAGGGCGCGCGCTGGTCTGCGGCCAGCGCCTACCTGCGCCCCGCCGCGAAGCTGGGCGCGCAGGTGATCAACGCGCTCGTCCGCCGCGTGGTGTTCGAGGACGGCCGCGCCGTGGGTGTCGAGATCACCCGCCGCGGCCGGACCGAGACGCTGCGCGCGGGGCGCGAGGTCATCCTGTCCGCCGGCGCCATCAACTCGCCCAAGCTGCTGATGCTGTCGGGCATCGGCCCGGCGGCCGAGCTGGCCAAGCACGGCATAGACCCGATCGCCGACCGCGCGGGCGTGGGCCGCAACCTGCAGGATCACCTCGAGCTCTACATCCAGCAGGCGGCGACGCAGCCGATCAGCCTTGCCAAGTACTGGAACCTCTTCGGCAAGGCCTGGGTCGGCCTGCAATGGCTGCTGCTGCGCCGCGGCCCCGGGGCGTCCAACCAGTTCGAAAGCACCGGCTTCATCCGCTCGGCCGCCGGGGTGGAATACCCCGACATCCAGTTCCACTTCCTGCCCATCGCCGTGCGCTACGACGGCAAGGTCGCGGCCGAGGGGCACGGCTTCCAGGCGCATGTCGGCCCGATGCGCTCGGCCTCGCGCGGGGCGGTGACGCTGCGCTCGGCCGACCCCGAGGACGCGCCCAGCATCCGCTTCAACTACATGTCCGATCCGCAGGACTGGGCCGACTTCCGCACCTGCATCCGCCTCACGCGCGAGATCCTGGGGCAAGAGGCGTTCGCGCCGTACCGGGGCCACGAGATCCAGCCCGGCGACGCGGTGCAGGACGACGACGCGCTTGACGCCTTCATCCGCGAGCATGCCGAAAGCGCCTACCACCCCTGCGGCACCTGCCGGATGGGCCGCGCGGACGACCCCGACGCGGTGGTCGACCCGCAGGGCCGCGTGATCGGCGTGGACGGGCTGCGCGTGGCCGACGCCTCGGTCTTTCCGCGGATCACCAACGGCAACCTCAACGCGCCCTCCATCATGACCGGCGAGAAGATCGCCGATCACGTGCTCGACCGGCGTCTTGCGCCCGAGAATGCCGAGCCCTGGATCAACCCCGACTGGCGAACCTCGCAGCGCTGATCCCGCCGAGAATATTAACGAGTCTTAACGGTTTCGCTTGAAGCGGCGCACTCCAGGGGCATCTCTGGAGGAATGTTAAGGATTTGTTCGCTCTTGGTGCTCATCCTCGCACCGCTGCCGGCAGTGGCCGAGGTGGCCGGAACGCTGCGCGTCATCGACGGCGACACGATCGACGTGGGCGATACGCGCGTGCGCCTGTACGGCATCGACGCGCCCGAGATCGACCAGCGCTGCGGCGGCGCGGATGCGCCGATGTGGGATTGCGGCGCTTGGGTCACGCGCGAGGTCACGGACCGCTACGAAGGGCGCGACGCCACCTGCACCGTGCTCGACACCGACCGCTACGGTCGCGTCGTGGCGCGCTGCCTGATCGACGGCGAAGACATGGGCCGCGCGCTGGTGGCCGAGGGGCTGGCCTTCGCCTACCGCCGCTACGCGATGGATTACGACCTCGACGAGAAGGCGGCGGCGGTCAACGGGCTCGGCCTGCACGGGTCCGGCATCACCGCGCCTGCGGCGTTCCGCGCCACCGGCCGGCACGCGCGCGCGGCCCGGAACGCCGCCGCGGCGCCCGAGGGCTGCGCGATCAAGGGCAACATCGCCAGCGACGGCGAGCGGATCTTCCACGCGCCGGGCCAGCGCTGGTACGACCGCACGCGGATCTCGGTCCAGCGCGGCGAGCGTTGGTTCTGTTCGGAATCCGAGGCGCGGCAGGCGGGCTGGCGACGCGCGCGGCAATAGCGCCTGCGCTTGCGTGTGTGACACGCCTTGCATTTTACACGAATGCCGCAAGTCTTTCCCACGCGAATTCCTTGACCTTTGCAGGGCATTTACGCCGATCGGTGAGGCTTCTGTTAAGCAGACAGGAGTGTGTCCAATGAAATTCGGATTCTTCGCCATGCTTGCCGGATTCATCCTGATGGCAAGTGGTGCGCTGGCCTCGGGCTGGCTGGTCGAAAGGGTCGGCGGCGACGTGCTCTACGCCCCCGACGGCCGCAGCTGGAGCGCGCTGTCCGCCGGGCAGGAGCTGCCGAACGCCAGCTGGGTCGACACCCGGCGGCAGGGACGCGTGCTGCTGACCCGCGGCGACGAGCGGATCCTGATCCGACCCGGCACCATGGCGGCGATCGCGACCTGGAACAACCGGGGCGTGAACACCAAGGTCGTGCAGCGCAGCGGCGCGGTGGTCCTCGACGTCGAGGTCCGCGCGCGCAAGCACCTGACGGTCGAGACGCCGCACCTCGCGGCCGTCGTGAAGGGCACCGCCTTCGAGGTGACCGTCGGCGGCGCCGAATCCTCGGTCCGGGTGGATCGCGGGACCGTCAGCGTCAGCGAGGACGGCGGCGCGAACGCGACCGACGTCACCGCCGGGATGCAGGCCACCGTCGCACCCTCGCGGGCTAAGGGCGTCAGCGTCCGCGCTGCCCCGCCGGCCCCCGCTGACGCGATCGCCGAAGCCACCGAAACGATGGGCCCGCCGGCCGCGACTCGCGGTGCAGGCACGCCCGGACGCCCGGCAGGAACAGGTCGCCCGGAGACGACCGGCAACGGCGACACGCGCGGCAACGGCAACGCCGGCGGCAACGGTAACGGCGGCGGCAACGGAAACGGTGGCGGCAACGGGAACGGTGGCGGCAACGGGAATGCTGGCGGCAACTGGAACGGCGGCGGCAACGGGAACGGCGGCGGTAACGGGAACGGTGGCGGCAACGGGAATGCTGGCGGCAACGGGAACGGCGGCGGCAACGGGAACGGCGGCGGTAAC
>NZ_JBELMH010000008.1:9188-22405 GCF_042096055.1 Citreimonas sp.
GGGAACGGCGGCGGCAACGGGAACGGCGGCGGCAACGGGAACGGCGGCGGCAACGGGAACGGCGGCGGCAACGAGAACGGCGGCGGCAACGGGAACGGCGGCGGCAACGGAGACGGTGGCGGCAACGGAAACGGTGGCGGCAACGGGAACGGCGGCGGCAACGGGAACGGTGGCGGCAATGGCAACGGTGGCGGGCGGAGCGATGCCCGCGTGCACGCGGACCACGACCATGACGCCCCGCAGACGATGCTGGTGAAGAGCCGGATCTGACGTCCGCCGATCCGCGTTACGGACGGCCTCGCGGACCGGATCGAGATGACGAAAGCCGGAAACCGTCCCCGCGCGGTCCGGCTTTCGCCACGCCCTAGTACCGGCTCCGGGACCGCGGAAGATGCCTGACCCTGCCCGCCACGTGACACGCTGGATCGCCGAGGCCGCGCCGGCCCTCGTCGCCGCGCTGGTCGCGTGGCTTGCGATCGTCTTTGGGATGCTGGCGCCGCTGGACCTGGCGATCGGCGACCTGCGCATGCGGATGAGCCCGAAGCCTGCCAGCGGCCAGGTCGTCTTCGTCGCCATAGACGAGCGCAGCCTCAAGGAGATCGGGCAATGGCCCTGGCCGCGCAGCATCCACGGCGCGCTCCTGGACCAGGTCGTGCAGGCCGGCGCCCGCGACGTGTTCTTCGACGTCGACTTCGCCTTCGCCGCCGATGCCGACGGTGATCGCGCCTTCGAGCAGGCGCTCGAACGGGCCGGCGGCGCCACCCTCCTTCCGGTCTTCGCGCAGCCTTCCAGCATCGGCGACGCCGGGACGCTCAGCGTGAACATGCCGCACGCGCCGTTCCTGTCGCTGAGCTGGCCGGTTCTCGTGAACGTACCCGCCGACGACGACGGGCTGATCCGCGAATACCATTTCAGCGCGGACGTCCTGGGCGAGGACATGCCCTCGGTCGCGTCCTACCTGTCGGGCGTGTTCGGCCCGCCCGGCAGCCTCTTCGGGATCAACTACGCGCTGCGCCCCGACACGATCCCCAGCCTGTCGGCGATCGACGTGCTGCGCGGCGTCGTGCCGCCCGAGGCGTTCGCCGGCCACTCGGTGATCATCGGGGCGCACGCGGTCGAGATGCGCGACAACTTCGCCGTGCCGGTCCACGGCATCGTGCCTGGCGCGATGATCCATGCGCTTGCGACCGAGACGCTGCTGCAGGGCATCGCGCCGGTCCGCTGGGGCTGGCGGCTGACCATCGCGCTGCTCGCCGGCCTGATCCTGCTGCTGCAGCGCCGGGACGAGAACTTCAGCGCCTGGGCCTTCATCGCCAAGGCATTCTGCGTCGTCGGCGCCGCCGAATGCGCCGGCCTGCTGCTGTTCCGGCAGACCGCGCTGCAATGGTCGACCGCGCCGCTCTATCCGGGGCTGCTGCTCTACGGGGCGTGGCAGCTGGGCCAGACGATCGACGTCAGCCGCTGGGTCATCCGCGGCGCGCGGGTCGAGATCGAGAACACGCGCCGCCTGCTGGCGCAGGTCTTCAACGACAGCTCGGACACGATCGTCATCATCGACGAGGCGCTGCGCGTCCGCGCCGCCAGCAAGAGCGCGCGGGACATGGGCATCGGTCTGGACGGGGCACCGCTGCCGGCCGCCTTCGCCACGGCGGCGCGGCAAGCCATCCTGTCCTATCGCCAGGGCGCCTGGGCGCCGGATCACCTGACCGAGACGCAGCTGGGCGATCGCGTGCTGCAGTTCACGGTCACACCCTCGCTGCTGGACGCCGTGACCGAAGGGGGGCGCACGCCTGCCCGGCAGGACTGCATCGCTACGATCGCCGCGCGCGACATCACCCATCTGCGCGAGCAGGAAGAGCGGCTGGCGTACCTGTCGACCCACGACGAGCGGACCGGCGCGCTGCGGCGCTGCGCCTTCCTGCGGCTGGCGCAGGACCACCTTGGCACAAATGGCCGGATCGCGATCTTCGCGTTCAACCTGCACCGCTTCAAGACGATCAACGCGACGCTGGGCCGCGACGTGGGCGACCTGCTGCTGGCCGAGGCCGTGGCGCGACTGCGTCGCGACGTTCCAGGCCTGTCGCCCCTGGTGCGGCTGGAGGGCGACGCCTTCGCCGTGTTCGCCACGGATGCGCCCGACGTGGTGGCGCCCGACGATCTCGCCGAGCGGATCCACGACTCGGTCACCAGGCCCTACGTGCTGGCCGAGGCGCGCGCATTGGTGGGCGCGCGGCTGGGCTATGTCGATACCGGCGACGGGACGGACGCGACGGCGCAGGCCGTGCTGGAGCAGGCCGAGGACGCGCTGGACGAGGCGCGGCATTTCGGCGGATCGCGGATCGTGCGGCACGATCCGGACAGGACCGGCCGGACGACCCGCGCGCGCGACATCGAGCGCGCCATGTGGACCGCGATCGAGGGCGACGAGTTCAGCCTCGTCTACCAGCCGCAGGTCGACATGCGCGACGGGAGCCTGATCGGTGTCGAGGCGCTGCTGCGCTGGACCAGCCCGACGCTGGGCCGGATCTTTCCCGACGAGTTCATCGCCGTCGCGGAATCCAACGGCTTCATCCGCCAGATCGGCCGCTGGGTGCTGCACCGCGCGGCGCTGGACGCGCGGCGGCTGCCGCCCGACGTCACCGTCGCGGTGAACGTGTCGACGCTGCAGATGCTCGACCGGGACATCCTGGACGACGTTCAATCGGCGCTGACCGAAAGTGGGCTGCCGCCCTGGCGTCTGTGGCTGGAGTTGACCGAGACGGCGCTGATGTCGCCATCGGACAGCATCGTCGAGACCATGCGCGACATCGAGATGCTGGGCGTGTCCTGGGCGCTGGACGATTTCGGGACGGGGTATTCGTCGCTCGGCTACCTGTCGCGCCTGCCGCTGCGCAAGCTCAAGCTCGACAAGAGCTTCGTCCAGGGGCTGGACGCGGATCCCCACGCGCTGGCGATCCTGCGCTCGGTCGCTAACCTGTGCCGGAACATGGACCTGTGTCTGCTGTGCGAGGGGGTCGAGACGCGCGCCCATGCCGACATCCTGCTGGGCGAGGGCTGCGTGCAGGCGCAGGGCTACTTCTATGGGCGGCCGCAATCGATCGACGAGGTCCTCGACGGGTTCTGCGGCGGCGACCGGCGCGTGGCGACGCGGGGCTGAGACACGCGCGCCCGGTGCCGCCGGGTCAATCCGCCGCCGGTTCGACCTCGGCCCAGATCGGCAGGTGGTCGGACGCCATCGCCGCCAATCCGCCCCGAGCGACCCCGTGGTCGAGAAGGCGCACGCCCGCGCCGTGCGCGAACCGGTCGAGCGGTGCCGTCGGGCGCGACGCGTGGAACGACGGGCCGGGTGCCACCACGTGCAGGCTGTCCTGCCACGGCTCGAAGCCGCGCATGGCCGACCATTCGTTGAAGTCGCCGGCCACCAGCGCCTGGTCGGCCACCGGACCCAGGTGGCGCAGGATCATCGCCATCTGCAGGTGGCGCCAGCGCCGCAGCAGGCCCAGGTGCGTGCCGACGATCCACAGCCCCTCGACCCGCACGAGCACCGCGCCGCGCGGTTCGAGCCCCGGCAGCGACAGCCGCATGCGCGCCTGCACCGCCAGGTCCTTGCGCACCAGGACCGCGTTGCCGTGCCAGCCGATCCCGCCCGCGCCCAACGACAGATCGACCGGGCGCAGCGCGGTCTCGCGCGCGATCATCTCGCGCGGCAGCGCCGTGGGGCGCGCGCCCAGGCGCTTGTCGGCCTCCTGCAGGACGGCGACGTCGGGGTCGAGCTCGTCGATGACCCGCAGCACCCGCGCGGGCGAGCGGCGCCAGTCAAGGCCCACCGCCTTGCGAATGTTGTAGCTGACGATCCTCAGGGCCATCACAGCACCGGCGCCAGCAGCCGCGCCAGCCGCGCGCCGATGCGCATCACCATGGGCTGGTGGCTCAGCGGCGTCTCGAGCAGGTCCGCGGCCTCCAGGTCGGCACGCAGCATCGCATCGGTGCGCGCGGCGAAATCGGTGTCCTCAATCATCACCATGGTCTCGAAGTTGAGGCGGAACGACCGGTTGTCCAGATTCGCGGTGCCGACGGCCGCAAGGTCGTCGTCCACCAGCACCACCTTCTGGTGCAGGAAGCCGTCGCAGTAGCGGTGGATGCGCACGCCGGCCTCGCGCAGCTCGTCGAAGAAGGCGAAGGCGGCCAGCCACGGCAGGTAGTGGTCGATCCGCGCCGGCACCAGCAGGCGCACGTCGCAGCCGTCGAGGGCCGCGCATTTCAGCGCGGACAGCGTGTCGAAATCGGGCACCACGTAGGGTGTGGCGATCCAGATCCGCCGCTTGGCGCGCGCGATCGCCGAGAAGAAGAACAGCGCGCCGGTGTCGAACGTGTCGGTCGGCCCCATCAGCACGGTCACCGCGTCGACGCCGTCGGCGACCGGATCAGGCGACCAGTCCAGCCCCTCGAGCACGTCGCCGGTCTGCCAGTGCCAGTCCTGCACGAAGCCCAGCTGCAGCTGCGCCACGACCGGGCCGGTCAGCTTCATGTGCGTGTCGCGCCAATGCCCCATCTTCGGGTCCCGGCCCAGGTACAGGTCGGCCACGTTATGCCCGCCGAGCGAGGCCCACTGGCCGTCGACGACCAAGGTCTTGCGGTGGTTGCGAAAGTTGATGCGGCTGCGCGACGCCCGATGGCGCGTCTTGCGCGGGTCGGGGAAATGCACGCCCGCATCGACCAGTCGTTGCCGGTACGCCTTGGACAGCCCGTGGCTGCCCACGCGGTCGCACAGCAGCCGCACCGACACGCCGCGTTCGGCCGCGGCCACCAGCCGGTCGGCGAAGGCGCGGCCCAGACCGTCGTCGGCGATCGTGTAGAACTGCACTAGGACGTAGTGCCTGGCGCCGTCGATGGCCTCGAAGATCGTGTCGAAGGTGACGTGGCCGTCGATCAGAAGCTCGGCCTTGTTGCCGCGCAGCACCGGCAGGCCGGCGAGCGTGGCGAAGATCCGCATCCGCTCGGACGTCGGCGGAGCTGTCCCGCGCGAGGGCAGGTTCATGCGTTCGGTGATGGCCAGCGTCCGGCGGTGCGACAGGCGCTGCCCGCGCAGCTTGTGCTGGCCGAAGACGACGTAGGCCGGCACCGCCACCCACGGCGCCGCCACAAGGAAGATCGTCCAGGCCAGTGCGCCCTGCGGCGTGCGCGCAGAGGACACCGCGCTCCAGACGCAGTAGGCGGCCGCCGCGATCAGCGCGAACCCGGTCAGAGCGGTCAGGTAACCAGTCAAGAATGTTCTCCGCGCCTTGCGGTCGTCGATGCGGCAGACGTTCGTCGCGCGGACGCGGAGTGTCAAACCGGAAGGCGCGCCGGCGTCACGACGTCAGCCAGGCCGCATCGTCGGCGCCGCTCGGAACGGGCGCGGAGTGATCTGCTTTTCGGGTGCCGCCCGAGAAGCGCTCAGCCCTGACGGGCGGCGGCCGGCAGCCTGCGGAACTGACGCAGGCAGTGCAGCTGTGCGTCGGACAGAGGGCGGAGGAAGGAAATCGCGAAGCCGTCCGCGCTTTGGCGCACGACGAATCCTGTCACCTTCTGGCCCATGATGCCGAACTGCACCCGCTCACCCGGCCGCGCCTCGGCCTGACCGGCGCATTTCATGCCCGAGGCACTGACGTTGCGTACCTCGACGATGGTTTCCGTCCTGTCGCCGAAAGAGATAAACATCTGCCAGCTGCTCGGCCACCTGCTGGCCCGCTGTTCAAAGCCCATGTGATTGCCCTGCGTTTTTGACGCCGTAGGCTTCGGAAATAGCGCGGAAACGTTAATCCAGCCTCAAGTCGCGGATTGCGACGGGGCGTCACAGCCGCGTTTCGAGCCGTTTCAGCACGGCGGCCGAGACCGAGACGGGGCCTGGCTGCGGGGCCGCGTCGGGATCGCGGTCCATTGCGTCGTCCAGCGTGAACAGGTTCGCGCGGTCGATGCGCTCAAGCTCGTCCCACGTCACCGGCACCGCGACCGGCGCGCCGGGGCGCGCCCGCAGCGACCAGGGCGCGATCGCGGTCGCGCCGCGCTGGTTGCGCAGCCAGTCGATGAAGATCCGGCCCTTGCGCTTGGCCTTGGACATGGTGGCGGTGTACCGGTCCGGCGCGTCGCGCGCGCAAAGTTCGGCCATCATGCGCGAGAACAGCGAGACCGTCTCCCACCCGGCGGTGCGGCGCAGCGGCACGACCACGTGCACGCCCTTGCCGCCGGTCAGCAGCGGCCAGCTGGGCAGACCCAGATCGTCCAGCCTGTCGCGGATGTCGATGGCGCCGGCCTTGACCGCGTCGAAGCCCAGCCCCTCGTCGGGGTCGAGGTCGAAGACCATCCGGTCGGGGCGCTCGATGTTGTCGCGCCGCGCGCCCCAGATGTGGAACTCGATCGTGCCCATCTGCGCCGCGCCGACGAGGCCCTTGGCGTCGCGGACCATCATGTACTCGGCGGTGCCGGACTTCTCGGCGATCTCGATCGTGCGGATCGCATCGGGAAAGCCCTTTCCGGCGTGCTTCTGGAAGAAGCGTTCGCCCTCCAGCCCCTCGGGCAGGCGGACCAGAGACAGCGGGCGGTCGCCGGCGAAGGGCAGCATCCGGTCGGCGGCGCGTTCGTAGTATTCGGCCACCTCGCGCTTGGTATGCTTGGCTTCCGGAAAGACCCGCCGGTCGGGCGAACTGAGCGAGATGCCGGCGATCGTCACGCGGCCCTTCGCGTCCCTGGCGGTGGGCTTGCCGTGTTTCGAAGTCCGGCGCGCCTTCGCGGCGGGCGTCTTCGCGGAGCCGCGCGCCTTCGTCGGCGCGGGATCGGCCGCATCGTCCAGAACCGCCGCGGGCGGATCGCGCCGCACCTGGTCGGCGGGCTTGTCCTCGCGCAGGCCCTCGAAGCTGGGGTGGCGCAGGCGGCCGTCCTCGGTCACCTCGGCGTAACGCACCTCGGCCACCAGGCGCGGCGTCACCCAGTTCATGCCGCGCGCTTCGGCGGCAGGCACCAGCGTCGGCGCGGTCTTGCGCGACAGCGGCTTCAGCCGCGTGGCGATCTCGTCCATCGTGTCGGCGTCCCAGCCGGTGCCGACCTTGCCGGCATAGACCATTTCGCCGGCTTCCTCGATCCCCAGCGCCAGCGAGGCGAAGGGGCGGCCCTTCTTGTCCGAGTTTTGCCAGCCGAGCACCACGAACTCGTCGCGCTTGATGCACTTGATCTTTTCCCAGAGCGTTGAGCGTCCGCCACGATACGGCGCATCCATGCGCTTGGAGATCAGCCCCTCGCCGCCAGTGTGACAGATCTTGTCGAACGTGTCCGAGGCATCGCCGCGCAGCACGGGCGACAGCTGCAGCAGCCCCAGCGGGGGCGTGTCGGCGAACAGATCCTCGAGCGCGGCGCGGCGGTCGGTCAGCGGTTTTTCGGTCAGGTCGTCGCCGTCGCGCTTCAGCAGGTCGAACGCGTGGAAGTGGAACGGCCCGCCCAGCTTGATCGCCTTCTGCAGCCGGCCGAAGCCGTAGAGCCCTGCGCCCACGGTGATCTCGCCGTCGATCAGCGCGGAATCGCAGGACAGGTCCAAAAAGGCTGGAATGAGCGGCCGGAACTTGTCGGTCCAGTCGTGCCCGTTGCGGGTGAAGACGCGGACGCCGCCCTTGCCGATGGCGACAAGCGCGCGGTAGCCGTCGAACTTCAACTCGTGCCAGCGGCTGTCGGGATCGCCCAGCCGGTCGGTCAGCGTCGCCAGCTGCGGCTTGCGCCAGCGGGGCGGGGTGGTCTTGCGCGCGCGCGGCGGTTCGGGCGGCGCGTCCTTGGCGATGGCGTCCATCGTGCGCCCGGTGGCGACGCTGGTGGTGTAGCGCGCGACCGGGTCGGGGCCGTGCGCGGCGTCGTCCTCGTGCTTGACCAGCAGCCAGTTGACGCGCTTGCCCTCGGGCTTGAGGCGGATCATGTCCCACCGCCCCGTCATCCGCAGGCCGTGCAGCATGAACGACAGGTGGCCCTTCTTCAGCCCCTTGGCGACGTCCGCCAGCGGCTGCCAGTGGCCGAGGTCCCACAACATCACGGTGCCCGCGCCGTAATTGCCTTTAGGGATCGTGCCCTCGAAGTCCAGATAACTCAGCGGGTGATCCTCGGTCTGGACCGCCAGGCGCTTGTCGGCGGGATCGAGCGACGGGCCGCGCGTGATCGCCCAGCTGAGCAGGATGCCGTCGTATTCCAGCCGCAGGTCCCAGTGCAGCCGCGTCGCGTCGTGGTTCTGGATCGAGTAGACCGGCGCCAGCCCGTCGGTGCGCCCGCCCTCGCGCGGCTCCGGCGTGACGGCGAAGTCGCGCTTGCCGTGATAGGCCTCGAGCCGGGTCATGTCAGGCGGACTTCTTGCGCGTGCCGGTCTTCGACTGCGACCCGGACGATTGCGCTTTCGACGCGGTCGACTTGGTGCTCGACGATTTGGAGGCGGCCGACTTCGAGGCGGCGGGTTTCGACGCCGTCGACTTCGACGTTGATTTCGCGGCCGGCTTCGACGCCGCGGTCTTGGACCCGCCCGAGCCGGACGACCGCGTGTTGCCGGACTTCGACCCGCCGCGCCCGCCGGAATCCGCCTTCAGGCTGTCCTTCAGCGCCGCCATCAGGTCGACCACGTTCTCGCCCCGGCCGTCGCCGCCGGACCGTTCCGACCCTGTGCGGGCGCGCGGCGTCTTGCGGTTCTTGCGCTTGGCATCCAGCAACTCGCGCAGGGCGATGTCGTAGCGGTCCTCGAACGCGGCGGCGTCGAAGGGCTTGGTCTTGCGGGTGATCAGCTCGGTCGCGACCGACAGCAATTCGTCGTCGGCGGGGTCGTCCTCGATCCCGGTGAACAGCGGATCGGCGTTCTTGATCTCGTCGGCGTAATGCAGCGTCTCGAGCAGCAGGCCGTCGCCGCAGGGGCGGATCGCGCAGAGGTATTCCTTGCCGCGCATGGTCAGCTGGCCGAGACCCGTCATCTCGGTCTGGCGCAGCGCGTCGCGGACCACGCGGTAGGCGTCCTCGGCCAGATCGTCCGTTGGCACGACGTAATAGGGCTTGTCGAAATAGAGCGGCGGGATCTCGCACGAGCCGACGAACTGCACCAGTTCCAGCGTCTTCTTGGTCTCGAGCTTGATGGCGTCGATCTCGTCGGGTTCGATCAGCATGTACTCGTCGTCGCCTACCTCGTAGCCCTTCTTGATGTCGGCGTTGTCGACGGTGCCGACGCCCGGAACGGTCTTCTCGTAGCGCACGCGCTCGCCGGAAGGGCCGTGGATCTGGCGGAAGCTGACCCGCGCGCCGCTGCTGGTGGCGCTGTGGATCTCGACCGGGATCGAGACCAGCGAGAGACGAAGCTGACCTTTCCAGACTGCGCGCGATGCCATGACGACTCCCTTCGCGTCATTCGTGACGACGCCGGGCCGATCCTCGGGCAGGGCGCCTTACATGGCGTCAAACGCTCGCGGCGCGGGTTCGGTTGCAAGCGCCTGGCGCGGTGGCTTGGCCGCCACGGCGCGGGCTTAACTTCGGCGGAAGCCCGTCTTGGCGTCGTCCTGCCGCCCGATCCGCAGCGTCATGCTGCAGCGCAGGCCGTCGGCGCGGTAGTCGCGGTGCAAGGTGCCGTCCAGCGTCCGAGTCACGGTGGTCTCGATCAGCTTGGTGCCGAAGCCCGTCTGCGATGGCGCGGTCACGTTGCGCGCGCCGGATTCCAGCCAATCGAGCTCGACCTCGGTCGCCTCCGCGCCGTCCTTCGCGATCCTCCAGCGGATGACGATGCGGCCGTCGTCGGTGGCCAGAGCGCCATACTTCATCGCGTTGGTCAGCAATTCGTGCACCAAAAGCCCGACCGCGTTGGCCTGTGCGGCGTTCAGCGCCACCGAGGGGCCCTCCAGGCCGATCCGCCGGTCGGTCTCGGACACGTAGGTCTCGAGCTGCGCCTGGATCAGGTCCTGCAGCTGCGCGACGCCGCGCCTGCTGTCGAAGATGCTGTCATGGGTGCGCGAGATCGCCAGCAGCCGGCCGCTGAACCGGTCGCGGAAATCGTCCAGGTCGCGCGACGCGCGGATCGTCTGCGACGAGACCGACAGCACCGTGCTGAGGATGTTCTTCACCCGGTGGTTCAGCTCGTCCACCAGGATCTGGCGGTCGGCGTTGGCCTCTTTCTGGGCCGTGATGTCCTCGACGCACGAGATCAGGTATTCCGCGTCGCCGCTGGCGCTGCGCACGCAGCCCACGGTGAGGTTGATCCAGACCAGCGCGCCGTCGCCGCGGATATAGCGCTTTTCCATGGCGTAGTCGTCGCGCTTGCCGTCGATGATCTCCTGCATCAGTGCGAGGTCGTGCGCCAGATCCTCGGGCGCGGTGATGTCCTGGAAGCGCCCGCGCTCGAGCTCGGTCTTGGAATAGCCCGCGATCTCGCACAGCTTGGAATTGACCCGCAGCCACGAGCCGTCCAGCGCCACATGCGCCATGCCGATGGCGGCGTTCTCGAAGGTGGCGCGGAACATCGTCTCGGACCGGATCAGCGCGGCCTCGATGCGGTCGCGCTCGGACAAGTCGTAGAAATAGCACACGAGGCCGGGGCGGCCGTCGGCGGTGGTGATCCGGTCGACGCGCCAGTCGTAGGATTCCATCGCGTCGCCGCTGCGGCGCTCGGCCATGCCGGGGGTCACGTAGGGCTCGCCGGTCTTGAGCACGCGGCGGTAGATCGCGACCACCTCGCTGCCGAATGGTTCGGCCCAGGCCTGCCGCATCACCGCGCCCAGGTCGCGCCCGATCACCGGCATCTGGTCGGCCAGCGCCTTCTCGGCGCCGCTGCTGATCAGTTCGATGCGGAAGTCGGCGTCGATCAGGATCACGCCGAAGGGCGCCTTGCGGACCACGTCGTGCAGCGCCTCGGACGAGGCGCGCAGCGCCTGCTCGACACGGCGCCGGCCGCTGATGTCGACGGCCGAGGGGATCAGCGCGATCACCTCGCCATTGCCGTCCTTGTGCGGCGCGATCTGGAAGTCGATCTCGAGCAGGCTGCCGTCGGCGATGCGCACCTGCGTGTCGTACCGCACGGTCCGGCCCCGGCGGGCCTGCTCGACCGCCTCGCGCAGGCGCGTGCGCGAGGCTTCGTCGAAATCCCACCAGTAGCAATCCCAGAACAGCCGGCCGACGACATCCGAATGCTTGACGCCGGACACGGTCAGCACGGGGTCGTTGACCTCGAGCAGGCGCCCCTCGGGCGTCAGCAGGCCGATGAAGGCCAGGACGCTGTCGTTCACCTGTCCCAGGCCGAGCCGGGACACCTTGCCGTCGAGTTCCGTCATGCTCCTCCGCGACTTCCGCGACCCCGCGGCGGCCATCGTTTCCGCAGAGTGACCGAGAATTCGGCCAAGCGCCGGAAAAGCGTCCGCACACCCCGTTTGTTAGCGCACAGAGGGCGGGTTTACGATGGAAAAGACGCGTTTGGGCGGCCGCACATGCCATCGTGATGCACGTTGTGGTTTCTTCGTCGGCTCGGGTGGCCTGCGCGGCGTGGCGTTGCCGCTTTTTTCCGCACGCAAGGCCCGACGCCGTGGAACAGGACGGGTTTCGCGGCGTTCACATGGACCGTCTCTAGGGGCCGATCGATGCAGACCTACAGGTGTGCGGCATGCGCGGGCGTGCTGTACTTCGACAATCTCGAATGCGGCTGCGGTCAGCAGATCGCCTATGATCCGGTGCGCGACGTGCTGGTGCCTCTCGACGTGCCTTGTGCGAACCGCGACGCGATCGGCTGCAACTGGACCGGGCCAGCGGGAGGCGGGCTGTGCCTGTCCTGCGCCATGACCGACGTGCATCCCGACACCTCCGTCGACGCCAACCGCCTGATGTGGGCGCGGGCCGAAGGAGCCAAGCGCTGGGCATTGGCGAACCTGATGCGCTGGGGCTGGTTTCGCGGCGACGATCCGCAGCCGCGCTTCCACCTGCTTTCGGAACAGACCGGGGCGGGCGCCGAGAATGTGACCATGGGCCACGCCGACGGCCTCATCACCATCAACGTGACCGAGGCGTCGCACCCGACCCGCATCGCCCGGCGCGAGGCGCTGTCCGAGCGCTATCGCACGATGATCGGCCACTTCCGGCACGAGATCGCGCATTTCCTGTTCACGGTCCTCGCCCGCGACCCGGCGTTCCTGGCGGCATTCCGCAACCTCTTCGGCGACGAGCGGCAGGACTACGCCGCTGCGCTTCAGGCGCATTACGAGGGCGGGCCGCGCGACCCGGGGCCGGACTACATCACCTTCTACGCCGGCGCCCATCCGCACGAGGATTGGGCGGAGACTTCGGCGCACCTGATGCACCTCACCGACCTGACCGACAGCGTGGCGGCGGCCGGCCTGCGCCACCACGACGTTACGCCGCCCGCCGATGCCTACGCCGAAACCGATGCGGTCGGCCTGATCAACACGGCCACCGCGCTTGCGCTGGCGATCAACCATGTCAACCGCTCGCTCGAAATCCCCGATCTCTATCCCTTCGTCCTGACCGACACGGTCCGAGACAAGCTGTCCTTCACCCATCACTGGCTGCGGCACCCCCTGCGCGCGGCCCAAGGAAAAACCGCCTGATGAAACACGACCCCACGACCATCGCCTTCGATCGCAATGTCCGCCGCAGCACCCGTCTGGGCGCGGACTACGATGGCGAGGGCACGAATTTCGCCCTTTGGTCGCAGCATGCGACCCGGGTGGAGTTGTGCCTCTACGACGAGACCGGCACGCACGAGATCGCGCGCCTCGACCTGCCGGACATGGAGGGCGGCATATGGCACGGCTACCTGCCCGAGGTCGGCCCGGGGCAGGCCTACGGCTACCGCGTGCACGGCCCCTTCGCGCCCGAAGAGGGCCATCGCTTCAACCCCAACAAGCTGCTGCTGGACCCCTACGCGATGGAGATCGTCGGCGACCTGGTCTGGGACGACGCGCTGTTCGGCTATCCCGTGGGCGGCAGCGACCTGGACATGGACGACCGCGACAGCGCGCCCTTCATGCCCAAGGCGGTCGTGGTCGATCCCGACTTCGACTGGGACGAGGACCGTGCCCTGCGCACGCCCTGGGTGGACACGGTGGTCTACGAGACGCACGTGCGCGGTCTGACCATGCGCCATCCGGACGTGCCCGAGACCGCGCGCGGCACCTTCGAGGGGCTGGGCCATCCGTCGGTGATCGAGCACCTCAAGGCGCTGGGCGTCACCACGG